>JAFPSY010000055.1:0-8205 GCA_017413585.1 Acholeplasmatales bacterium | reverse complement strand
ATCATCTTGCCATAGCAGGTATTAGGGTATGCACTACAGGCTACATAATCAGCATATATCGTATCCCCCTTAGTTGTTCTTACACCATAGACATGGCCATCCTTAACTAAGATTTTTTCTACATTTTGCGAATATTCATATTGAACGCCTAAATCCATGCATCTCTCTTGCATACGTAAGGATAGCTCATGAGAGAATTCCTTACATACGTAAGACCCACCAACAAAATAATCTCCCATTAATACAGCATAAATCGTAAATGGTAAATCACTAAAGGGAGAACCAACATAAATCCAATAGCCCTTTAGGATATCCAAAACCTCCTTTGGTAAATCAAAGGTTTTTAATACCTCCTCTGTCGAATAGCCTGCTGTTTTAACTAAATTCGAATGATGTAAAATCATTTGTAGCTTATTCATGGGCTTAACCGATAATGCATTTACAGAATTATATACATCTGTACATAAATTCATTAAGCGATTAACTTCCTTGAAGGTACCCGGGTATACTCTATCAATTTCATGGGCCATTTGAAATTCACCAGGAACGAAAATATCATTTTCAATAGAGCCATCAAAGCCTGCATGTAGAGTTATATCTATTTTTTCACTTGGAACATAAATTCTATAGGCCTCAGGCACTCTAAGCCAATCGACCATAACTCCCATTCCCTCTAAAAATCTTCTAATGGTAAGTGGCTTATCCTTAGGTCCAACACACATCATTTCATGTAGTGTCGCCTCCATTTCAACGCCACCTCTCACATAGCTTGTCGCAAGACCTCCAGGTAGGTTATGTCTTTCTAAAACTAATACATCTTTTCCCTTTGCTGCAAGCTCAAGTGCACAGCTCATTCCAGATAATGCACCACCAATGATGATCGCATCATATTTTTCTTTAAAAAAGCCCATGTCTATTCTCCTTTTTTCATCATTTCGATTATACTACACAATGTGTACCTTGAATAGAAAAAAGAATTCCATTTGGAATTCTATCTTTTATATTGCTCGCCCTCTTGAATGATTCTTGCCATTTCACGCTTCATTTTTTGATTATTCGCATCAATTAATTTCTTTTCTTTTTTCTTTTTAGAAACATAAATAACGCCTGGAATAATCAAAAGTAAGAACAATAATAGGGCTAATCCCTCATTCATAGGCTTATATTCCTTTATGTTATTTTTAGCCTTATAATAATCATCCTCAAGATTTTTTAAGGTAATATAGTTTCTTAAATTCTTATCTCTTTCCATAATGACATATTCGACCCTTTTCTTGCCACTACCAATAGACTCTTCCCTAACTACCTTATAGCCAAATAGCTTATTGTCATTAATCTCTATAATATCCTTTTTTAATAATTTCTTTTCCTCTGTCATAAAATCACCAACTATTTATCATTTCCTATAACATTAATTACAAGTACATAGAATACATTTCCAAATCTTTCATCGTAAACTAAATGGCCTAAATCTCTAACATGCTTGATTCTACCCTTCTTCGTTTTGATTCTATATTCTACATAATCCCTGTTATCTGTTTCATTCGAATGAATCTGCTCCCAAATCGATTGATCTACCCTATCGTAGTCCTCACTATAAACCATGCCTTTGAAATTATAACCAACATAATTCATAAAATCATCCTGGTTTTCACAATCATACATGCGAATACAATCCGAATTTGCATATAATATTCTTCCACTTTCTGCTTGGTATATAAAGATTACTCCAGGTACATTATTTGATATTTCCTTCAAGGAGAAGCCAATTCTTTGTCTTTGTCCAAGCATCATCGATGGGTCATATCTTTCACAATCATTTTTGGAATGGAATTTTACATGATATAGGGCACTATCTGCAGCCGCATATAAATCCTGTAATTGTGTACCATCCATTGGATATATTGCATATCCTAAGGAAACGGTTAAAGGATAGGTTACACCCTTATAGGTATAATGCTTTTCCGACTTAACAAATTCTCTTAGGGTTTCTTCTACATTATCATAGCTCTTTTCCTTAAATACAATACAGAATTCGTCTCCACCTGTTCTTGCAATAATAGCCTTAGTACCAAATTTTCTAACTAAAGACTTAGAGAAGGATTTTAAAGCTAAATCTCCAATAGGATGTCCATATAAATCATTAATTGTTTTAAAATCATCGATATCCATTACTGCATATACAAATCGATTTTCCCTATTTGCCTTATAAAAAGCATGAACCTTTTCGCCAAAGCCAAATAGATTTAATAATCCAGTTAAAACATCAGACTTCGATGCTTTTTCTAATCTTTTCACTAGAATATGGTTTGCAACCCTTGCAGATATAAACCCTGCAGTATCACTAATAAGCTTTAAGAAATTTAAATTCTTATCATAGGAATAATTATCTACACATAAAAATCCAATTACCTTACCCTCGCTATAAAGAGGATATACAAAGATTCTAGATACTCCAGCATTATGTAATAATTCATATAGATATGGATTTTCATCCTCTAAGGCATCAATATCATCCATTTCTATATAGCTATTTTCAAAAGAAATGTTCGTCCATTCCTTAAGAATAGAAAATGGAATATTCTTAAGCTGACCAATCGTCGATTGAACATCCTCTTTCGTATATTCAAATACATTATCAATTTTGATTCCTGCAGTTTCAAGTATATAGGTTCTATCGGAATCAATCGCTCTACCTAATTCCTTTAATACCTGATTCATCGCAATACTATATGGAATATTTGAATTCAATATCTTAGCTATGCGAATCGTTAGGTCATCTGTCATAAAGGCCTTCTTTAATTCCTCTGATTTTTTATTTTGCTCATCGATATTAAAGAATACACAGCTAATATGACCACTCTCTTTTGTAGGAGCCATAGAATAAGCAATAAAATATTCTAAATCTACTAAGAATCTAAAGCTATAGAATTTTTCCTTTAAATATGCAGCTCTATAAAATTCATCACACCAGGTTTGATAGGACTTGGGGAATATTTCAAAAAATGATTTTCCAATTAGATCCTTTTCCTTCTTAGATGCAACCTTACAAAACTCTACATTGACATAGCTAAAAATAACATCCTTAAGGGAGCTATCGGAATTTAATTCAACCGAGCATACAAAATATGGAATTGGAATGTCCTTGTAAAAATTTGGTGTGTAATTCGATTTCATAGTCCTAATCCTTAATCTTAAACTTCGTTTATAGATTATACTATAAAAACATTACTTTGACAAATGTTTTAAAAATGGCGTTATAATCCAATATTGTTTTGTAAAGCCTCTACTTCTATTTGCATAAAGTTTTAAAAAATATTATACTAAAAGAAAGACATATTCGATAAAAAAAGGAAATTTAATAGGAGGTATTTATGTATACCAAAACAAAATATAAAACCATACTCGATATGATAAGTAATCAGTATGAGCATGCATTAGCATTATCCTATGATGATAATGGAGAAATTTTAAGCTTAACCTATAGGCATATTAAAAATAGAGTATTAACCTATCCTGTTATAAAGGATAAAAAATGTGTAGGAATCCTTTGTGATGGAAGGCTTGATACCCTAATTGCAATTTTAGCCTATATCCATAATAAAATCACGATTTGTTTATTATCCCCATCGGATAATATATCCCTAATCCAAGAAGAAATCTCTACCGTCGGGTGTGATTTAATTATTGGTAGTGAGGATATAAAAAACAATCTAAGGCTTCCCCCAGCCATGGATACTCCACTGGAAGGAAAAATTCTATTTTTCACCTCTGGTACTACCTCAAAGGAAAAGGCTGTAATATTAACGGAGGAAAAGCTTTGTGCTGCAGTTTATAATGGATCCTGCCTACTTGAGCTTAAGCCTCAGGACAAGCTATTATGCTGCTTACCCCTATCCCATGTATTTGGCTTTATTTGCGCATGGCTTTGGGCATGGGAAAATGGAGCCTCGATCATACTATCTAGAGGTATGAATCATATCTTCCATGATTTTGATTATTTTAAGCCAACGGCAGTGAGCTTAGTTCCCCAAATGGCTGCATTTTTGGCTTTAAAGGAATTATTTAACCCGGAATTAAAATTAGTATTAATTGGTGCTGGAGATTGCCCAAATCCCGTTTTAACTGCAATATCCTGTATGGGCATTCGCGTATCCTTTGGCTACGGGCTTACGGAAACCTCCTCTGGAGTTGCGCTATCCTTAGGGGATAACCCAAGAGCCTTTAGTGTTTGTCCATTAGATGATATAAAAATAGCTGACGATTATGAAATATTAGTAAAATCCGAGGAAACTATTTTTGAAGGATATTATCCAAATAATAGTGGATATGAGGATTTATTTACCGAGGATGGCTATTTTAAAACAGGGGATTTAGGTGCCTTTGATGACAATCATTTATTACACCTAAAGGGTAGAAAAAAGGACACCCTTGTTCTTCTTGATGGTACTAAGGTATTCCTACCTGAGGTTGAGGAGGAATTAATGGGACGTCTTGGTGTAAACGAGCTTGCCTTAGGTACAGATAAGGACGGCAATGTCGTACTATGCTTAGGAAAAGTATATAAAAGCGAAATTGATTCTTATATGGATGATATTGATGAATACAATAGTAATCAGCCAAGATCAAAAAGAATTGTTCGTGTTATAGCAATACCAGAAGGCTTACCAAAAAAGAGTAATGGTAAGGTTAAAAGATATGAAATTAATTTTAATGAATAGAGGTTACTATGGCAAATATTATACAATCTAAGGAAGAAATTAAAGATAAGCTTATACAAATTCTAAAGGAAAATATTTTAGAATTCCAAGAAATAGAAATTAATGAGGATACAAAAATAAACACACAAAAATCATTAGATTCTATTACCTTCATCTACCTAATGTGTAAAATTGAAGAGGCATTTGAAATAAAAATTTCAGAGAAAAAATGGATAAAAATGGAAACCGTTGGAGATATTCTAAAAGAAATTCTAAGGGGGTGCAAATGTATTCAATAAAAAGAAAGCTATTAAGTATTGATGTAGGTCGAGATAAAAGATTAAAGCTCAATAGGCTTTTAGCCTTCAGCCAGGAATTATCCATTAAGGAAATGGAAGCCTTTGGCTATAGCATAAATACAATGGATCATAACAAGCTTCTTTTTGTCATTGGTAAGCAAAGATTCATCATTCATGAGCTTCCTCTTTTCAATAAGGAAATTGAAATGACCACCTGGTCAAACAAAAACCTTAAGTCTCTATTTCCAAAGCATTATAGAATGGAAGGAGATCATAAATTATATATTGAAGGTGTTGCCATATGGAGCCTAATTCATTCTAAGAGTAGGCAGTATATACCCTCTAGTGATTTTGATATGAATATTACAGGTGAGGAAAAAGAAAATGAGCTTTCCTTTCCAAGAAAGCTCATACCGCCAAAATTAAAGCTTAAAGCAACCCTTCAAGCCAATTATTCAAATTGTGATATGAATGGTCACATCAATAATGCATCCTATATTGATTTTATATTAGGTCTTATTCCTATATCCTATATCAAAAATCATACCCCTAAAATGCTAGAAATTGATTATGAAAAGGAAATAAAGCTTGGAACAAGCGTAGAAGTAAGCTACGGAAGATATAAGGATGCCTATTGGTTTTATAGTGATTCCTTCACTATAAAGCTAACATTTATGAAGAACGAATAGTTCTTCTTTTTTTATTTCATTAATTCCTCTAATTCTTTTCTTTTTTCTTCAATTAAAGAAACATACTTTGTATAATCTATATTCTCTTTATTCCTTAAATGCTCTGTTATATCTACAACAGGCTTTAGAATTGGATCTAAAGATAAATTCGCTAAAATCCCCTTTAAGCCATGAGAGGCACTAAAGGCATTCTCATAATCCTTAAGCTTGATTGCTTCATATAATTTATTGAATCCAGGGTTGTTTGGTATCATGCCAACAAGCCTTATATACAAGGCTTCATTCTTAGCACATCTTAAAACACCCTCTTCTACATTCGCTCCATACTTCTTTAAATTTTCTATAGTTAGCATTTATTTAAATTCCTTTCCAAAGAATTTTTCAAATTCAATACTTGAAACAGGCTTTGAAAAATAATATCCCTGAATGACATCATATTTCAATTCCTTCAATTTTTCTAATTGATTCTTCTCTTCAACACCCTCAGCAATTAATTTTACATTCAAATATTTTGCAATATCGGATACAATTCCAACCATCTTTAATGTCTTATCATTTTTAAACATATCCTTAACGAATTTCATATCTAGCTTTAAAACATCAAAGGATAGCGTAGCTAGCGTATTTAAGGAGGAATATCCACTACCAAAATCATCAATTTCAATCTTAAAGCCTCTATTCCTTAATTCATCAATAATTCCAATGATTTGACTGGTTTCATTATTATAGCCAGATTCTGTAATCTCTAAATATAAATCCTTTGGATCAATTTCGTTTTCCTTTGCAATAGAGGTAATACTATCTACAATCTTAGGGTCAAACATATCAATTCTAGATACATTTATTGAAACCGGAAGCATGATATTATATTTCAAATACCATTCTCTCATCTTTCTTGCAGTTTCCCTCCATACATATTGATCTAATATTTTTATATTACCATTCTCCTCAAATAGTGGAATGAACATACCTGGAGAAATAAAGCCTAGCTCTGGGTGAATCCAGCGGACTAAGGCCTCTGCAGAGGACAATTTATAGCTATCTCCTTGAATGCTAATCTTAGGCTGGAAATATACACAGAATTCATGATTTTCAATGGCTTTTTCAAAATCATGATTTAATCTTTCCTTAAATAATTGGTTTTTCTGATATTCCTCACTGTAAATATTATAATATTTTGTATTTACACTTCTAATTTCATCACAAACCATTTTCGCTCTATCGATAATTGCATCAACAGATTCTTCCCTTTTATTTGAGGAATAAATACCTAAGCGAATCGATATATTTGAAGCATTATATTTTTCCTTTAGCTCCTTATGAATATAATCAATAACCTTATCATAATCCTCTAAATGATTGACATATAATGCAAAATAATCTGCCTGTATTCTAGATACAATACCATTATTTTGTAATGCGATAGCCTTTAAAATATTGGAAATATATACTAAGGCCTTATCGCCCTCTTCTTTACCATAAAGTTCATTATATAAATTGAAATGAGAGATATTTAATACGATCATATCCTTTGCCTCACCATTTCCGTATTTATCAATTCTTTCCACATATTCCATAAATACAGGCTTGTTGTAGCAATCTGTTAATTCATCCTTTTCTGCAGTACTTACGATAATTCTTTTTTCAGATAATTCGATAGAACGATTGACTCTAGCCATAATAATTTCATTTAAATCAAATGGCTTAGTAATAAAATCTACTGCACCTAGGGTTAGTGCCTCAAGCTCACTATCCTTATCCCCTGTAATTACAATAATAGGGATATCCTTATATACATCGCTTTCCTTTATTCTTCTGATTACCGTAAATCCATCCATAAATGGCATATTTAAATCCAGTAAAATAAGTGAAATTGGCTTTGGACTTTCCTCTAGGGTACGCATTACCTCTAAACCATTATTCGCAATTAATACCTCGTATTCACTGGATAGAATTTCCTTTAATATTTCTTGATTGATATATTCATCATCTGCAATTAAAATATATCTTTTTAGCTTATTAATAATATTATTATTCATAAAATGAACCTCTATTTCCTTAGGTTTTTTGAAAATACATTTTAACACTTTATATTATTATATAATATTTTATCCAGTTATAGACAAAAATAATTCAATTTATAGCCAATTTTTTAACAAAAACAACGAAATTGTTTCCAAAAAAAACCACTCTTCAAAAGAAGAATGGTCTTATCTTTCTTAGTCCTTAAAGCTACCGTAATTGCTTATAGCCTCATCAATCGTCATTTCTCCTCTTCCTACCTTGTAGGATGCAATTCTAAGCTGAACGGTTAGAGGATCCTTTATACCGATAACCTCTGGGAAAATAATTCTTGCCTTGGGAATGCTACCAAATGGCTCATATACAGAATCTAGCGGCATATCCTTTGTTGGAGTTACAAGCCTCTTAATAGAGGCCATAGCGTTTAGCTCCTTGCTTGAAATTAAGAATTTCATGAATTCATTGGTCATATCTAAATTCTCACAATCCTTATTT
>JAFPSY010000054.1:0-1669 GCA_017413585.1 Acholeplasmatales bacterium | reverse complement strand
CATTTTGTCGTTGTAAAGCCACAAATATATCGTTCAACAAAGCTTGAAATTACCATTATTTGTAATGGTAGATTTGTTAAGAATTATAATATGACAGAAGCTACCATTAGTGCTTTTTCTACCTATTTACCAATAGGTAAATACCCTATTGTCATTTTATATTTTGAGCTTGATCCTCTTTTAGTGGACGTGAATGTACATCCAAATAAAACAGAGGTAAAGATTGCAAATGAAGAGGATATTTGTAATGCAATAAAGGAAGAAATTGGAAAGCTTTTATATGAAAAGCCTCAAATTCCAACAAGAAATATCAATATAAATGAAGGATACCAAAAGAAAACTATCTTTGATTCTAATGATTCCTTAGGGGATACGGATATAAGAGATTCCTTCACCCAAATTCCTCTAGTGAAAAGAGAAATCGATTCTAAGCCTATAGCCCCTAGTATGGAAGCAGCCTTAAAGGAAGAGCCTATTCCATATAATGAACCTATAGTAAAGGAAGAAGAAAAGATAGAGACAAAGATAGAAAGACTTCCACATATGGAATATGTTGGCTGTATCTTTGGTACCTATTTAATCTTCCAAAATTCCTCTGGAATGTATTTGATGGATCAGCATGCTGCGGCAGAAAGAATCAATTATGAAAAATATTATGAGATTTTAGGTAAGCCACAGCCTACACAGGAATTATTAATTCCAATATCCGTATCCTTCACGAAGAGTGAGGCTATATTTGTTGAAAATAATTTAGATGAATTTAAAAAAATTGGCTTTACATTAGAAGCTATTGGTGAGCTTGATTATAGTATAAGAATGGTCCCTCTTTGGGCAAAGATAGATCATTTAGAGGATATCATTTATGATATTTTATCTAAGATGATTGAAGGAAATAAGGTAGATGTCATTTATTTTAGAGACCATATTGCTAAAATGATTGCTTGTAAAGCAAGCATTAAGGCGAATCATCAAATATCAAGAGATGAGGTAGATTATTTATTAGCTCATCTAAGTGAATGTAAAAATCCATATACCTGCCCTCATGGAAGACCTACTATCATTCATTTTTCTGTCAATGAGCTTGAGGAAATGTTCGAAAGGATTCAAAAATAATGAAGAAGGTATTAGTTGTTGTAGGACCTACGGCAGTAGGAAAAACGAAAATATCTATTTCCTTAGCTAAGCATTATGGAATTGATATTATTTCTGGAGATTCTGTAGCTATATATAAAAGATTAGATATTGGCTCTGCAAAGCCAACGAAGGAGGAAATGGATGGTGTACGCCACCATTTAATCGATATAAAGGATCCTAAGGAATCCTATAGTGCTTGTGACTTCCAAAGGGAAGCAAGAAAAATATTAGATCAAAATGATTTTACTTTGATTTGCGGTGGTACAGGCTTATATATTCAAGCAGCCTTATTTAATTATGAATTTAATGCTCCAGCGAGAGATTTAGATTATGGTAAGAAATATGAAAATCTATCGAATCAGGAATTATATGATTTACTTTTAAAAAAGGATCCTAATATCGATAGGGAAAAGCTTCACCCAAATAATAGAAAAAGAGTATTGAGAGCCTTAGAGGTTAAAGAGGAATTAGATTTATCTATTCATAGCTTTAATCATAAAAATGAAGCATTATATGATTATTTTATTGTATATCT
>JAFPSY010000053.1:0-8264 GCA_017413585.1 Acholeplasmatales bacterium | reverse complement strand
CGCAAATAATCTCTTCTTCATTTTTCCTGTTTTGCTCTCTTTATTTTCATGCCGTATCCCAGCAGCATTCAAAAAAAGATGCAATTTCCTTTTTTAATTTTTATATTTAATCGGGTAAGTCTCCTGACTTCGCCTCATCCTACTTTCTACCTTCTCAGTTGCCCAATGGTATATTGATTTCGTCCTCGTTACAGTTGCTGGTACAGCTCAGGACTTTCACCTGATTCCTTATTAAGTCTTTCGCAAGACGCCCGATAAATAACGAATAAATATTTACTTTTTGATAATTCTATCTAGGGTATTTACTAAATCTAGTGCGTCCTTAGAATAATAATCCGCACCGATTCTTTTCGCAATATCCTCTGTAAGAACTGCTCCGCCAACAACAATTTTAGCTTTGCAGTTTATTTTTCTTAACGCTTTGATTGTTTCTTCCATAGAAACTACGGTAGTTGTCATTAATGCAGATAATCCAATGACATCTGGATTATATTTTTGATATGCATCAACAACAACCTCTATTGGAGTATCCTTACCTAAATCGATAACCTTATATCCATAGGATTCCATAACAACCTTACAAATATTTTTACCAATATCGTGGACATCTCCCTTTACGGTTGCCATAACGACAACACCCTTAACATCGCTTTTTGATGGGAATTTTAAAGAAATAATGCCGAATGCTTCCTTTGCAGCCTCTGCAGAAGCAATTAGCTGTGGTAAATACATTTTGCCTTTATCGTAGGCATCACCAACATCATTTAAAGCTTTGATTAAAACATCATTGATAATATCCATAGGATTCTTATCTAAAAGCTCCTTATTTAAAAGATTTGGAATCATATTCTTTAAGCCCTTTTTAACCGCTGTATATAAATCCATTTCCTTTGAATCGGTCTTTTTATCTAAGCTATCCTTTAAAACTATCGTAGTTTTAGCTTCCTCCATTTCTGCAAAGCGTTCAATAAATGCTTCGCTATTCTTATCAATAGAAACTAAAGCACGGTATGCATAAATCGCATGAATCATCTCTAAATCCGATGGATTAATAATAGGCATATTTAAACCAGCATACATAGCCATAGTTAGGAAGGTTCTATTTAATAATGGACGGAAGGGAAGCCCAAAGGAAACATTCGATACACCTAGTGCTGTTTTAACACCAAGACCTCTAACTAAGGTTAATGCCTTTAAGGTTTCCTTAACTAAATCCTGCTCTGCAGATGCGGTTAATACTAATGTATCAATCATAACTCTTTCCTTAGGAATTCCATAGGATAGTGCAGTATTTAAAATTAATTTCGCCTTTTCAAATCTTTCCTCCGCAGTCTTAGGTACACCATTATCATCCATCGCAAGGCCTAAGATAACCGCACCATATTTCTTAACGATAGGAAATACCTTGTCCATAATTTCTTTAGTCGCATTTACTGAATTGACAAGTGGAATACCATTATAATATCTACATCCTGCCTCAATAGCTTCAACATTCGATGAATCAATTTGAAGCGGTAAATCAGAAAATTCTTGGATTTTTGTGACTGCATTTCTCATAACCTTAGGCTCATCAATACCAGGAAGTCCACAGTTTAAATCTAATAAATCTGAGTTTTCCTCCTGAGCTAGGGCCAAGGAAACTAAATAATCATAATCCTCATCCTTTAGGGCAGCCTTAAGCTTTTTCTTTCCTGTAGGATTTAATCTTTCTCCACATACCTTAACTCCATCAATTTCAACCATTTTGGATGCAGAATTGATTAATGTTTTAGGTGTATATTCTCTTTCCTTAACCAAAAGGCCCTTAAATCTTTTGGCAAGTCCTTCTATAAACTCTGGAGTAGTACCGCAGCATCCACCTAAAATAGATACGCCAAGTGGAATATATTTTTCTACCTCGCTTACGAATTCTTCTTCACTCATATCATAATAGGTTTTACCATTTTTAATTTTAGGTAACCCTCTATTCGGCTGAATAATGATAGGTAGATTTGTGTATTCTGTCATTCTTTTTACAATAGAAAATAATTCCTTTGGACCGAGTGAGCAGTTTACACCTAAAGCACTTACCCCTAAATTGGTTAATGTGTTCGCAACAATCTCAGGGCTTGAGCCTGTTAAAGTTCTTTCTGTTTTATCGAAGGTCATTGTTGCATATATAGGTAGATTCGTATTTTCCTTTAAAGCTAATATACAGGCTTTAATTTCATATAAATCAGAAAATGTTTCTACGATATAGCCATCTGCAAGATCTCTTGTAATTAAGGCAATTTCCTTGAATGCATTATAGGCATCATCAAAGCTTAAGGTACCTAAGGGCTTTAGCATAGCACCTGTTGGACCAATATCAAAGAATACCTTTTTATTTGTTACTCTTGCATTAGCTATTGCCTCTATCGCAACATCCTTAATATTATATTTTCCGTGATATTTAATAGAATTAAGACCAAAGGTATTGGTTGTAATATAATCTGCATATTTCGCATAGGATAGGTGAATATTTCTAATGGCTATAGGATTATCAATATTTAAATCCTCAGGATTGGTTGTTGGAAGCCCAAGCCTATCTAGCTCAGAGCCAAAGCCACCATCAAAGATTTCTATTTTTCCTTGTAGCATCTTAATCCCTCCTTTAAATAATCACATTTTTCAGCTAAGAAGCAATCATAACAGCTTTTCTTAGCATTATTTTTAATTCCAACAATGCCAATCATCGATTTTTGTGGAACCATTAAATTACTATCTAAAAGAATAATTCCAATTCTTTTATCCGCTTTTAAAATCTCATGAATGGGACGAATATCAGCTACATCCGTTCCTTGATATCCCGGACAGAAACGGAAGGATAAATCATCTCTTATTGTCCTTTCATAAAGATCCGCTCTATATTCTAGGTATGCTGATGCACAAGCATCAAAGACACACATTTTTACCATATCCTTCATTTGATAATATTTACTTCTTTTATCTATTTGTGCACCTAGGGTTGTTGCACAAATAAGATAGGATGTGGAATTGCCTAAATATTTTAAATATTTATCCTTTTTTAAGAAATCTAGAATATAGTCGTATTCTTGATAAATATATTGAAATGAGGAAATTTCTTCGATTTCCTCTAAGCATTCAACGATTAATTTATCAATAGCTATATCCCTTGATAAATCTCTATATCCCAAATAGGAATATACCATATGAGATATATCAGAATAATTTACTAAAGACATGTTCTAGCCTTTCATAGATCTTCTTTGCAATAGAAGCTCTATTCATAATGTAAAGATGAATGCCGGGAGCACCCTTTGCAATCAAGTCCTCAATTTGATATACAGCATAATTGATACCAAATTCCTCTAATAATTCAGGATCATCCTTATAAACCTCAAGCATATTTCTAAAATCTAGTGGAATGGATGCACCACACATATTCTTGATGGATGGAATATTCTTTGGTGAAACTAAAGGCATAATACCAGGAATAATTGGAGATTTTATGCCCATCTTTCTAGCCTCAGATACCAAACGGTAATAATATGCATTATCATAAAATACCTGAGTGACAAAGAATTTAGCACCTGCTAATTCCTTTTCCTTCATATGAATTAAATCTTGATATAATGTATCACATTCACTATGCCCTTCAGGGTAGCATGCACCAGCTAGGGTAAAATCCTTATCCTTTAAATAATGCATTAAATCTGTCGCGTGCTTAAATGTTTTACAATATTCTAAATCATAATCCTTTGGCTTATCGCCTCTTAAGGCTAATATATTTTCAATGTTTTCCTCATGTAATCTTTTTACAATGGAATCTACATCTAATGTAGTCGATGGTCCACCAGTTAGGTGCGCTAATGCTTCAATACCAACCTTATTTTTGATATAGGATGCAATTTCAACATTAGAATTACGATTCGATCCACCAGCACCATAGGTCACAGATATATAATCTGGCTTAAATTCCTTAAGCTTATCTATGGTATTAAAAATTTTATCTAAGCCCTCTTGGCCCTTCTTTGGTGGGAAAACCTCAAAGGATAGCGTTCTTTTCTTTTTTAATATTTCATCAATTCTCATAGGATCCTCCTATTGTTTTTGCTTTTGCTTATAATCTAGGGCAATTTCCTTTAGCTTCCTTAATCTATGATTTAAGCCAGATTTTGTAAGCTTAGGATCATATTCCTCATGAATGATTTCAAGTAATTGGCTTAAGGAATGCTCTGGGTATTCCTTTCTTACCTTCATGACCATTAAAAGCTTTTGGTCTAATTCACCTAAAGGATAATTATATTCTAGAAATTGAATATATTTTAATTGCTCCTTAGAGGCTTCATTTGTTTTATCCTGATTGGCAACATCTAAGTTTACACTTCTTAGGGCAGATGCCTTAATTTCCTTTGTGATAATCATATCCTCATAATATTCCATAGAGGCTTGTGCCCCTAAGGCATAAAGTAATGTACCAATCGTGTTCTTCGCTTTAATATAACAAATTAAATAATTCTTTCTTTTCGATATTCTTGCATTAAAATCCAAAGAATTTAAAAGCTTTTGAACAAATACAATTTCTGATTCATTTAAAGAAGAAATCTCTAAATGAGAGGATTTCGATGCAGGATCATTAACACTACCACGAACTAAGAATGCACCCCTAAGATAGCTTATTTTATTTTCCATAGAAAGCTCAGACTCTCTATAGCTTGAGGATGCGCCAATAATATTTAAATCCTTGATAATCAAATCAGCTCCACTACCTAGGGTAGCTGTATATACCGATTGATTATCTAACCTATCAATTTTTCTTGATTCAATTTCATATTCAATCGGATAATACTTCTTCGCAAGCATAATGAAGCGTCTTATAACACTCATTAAACTAGAAGTAAAGCTAAGCTTAAAGGGATTTCCAAAGATAACCTCTCCTCCAAATCTTAGCATTGCTTCTATTTCTAGCTTATCAGAAAGTAAATCCGGATTAGACCTTTTTAAAAGGTCCTCCTTTACTGTCTTTGAAAAGCTCATTCCTATTCACCACAAATATTGATTAATTCTGTTAATTTATTAATTACAAATGTAGGATTTGCATCAAGCATAACCTCAGGATGCTTAATGTATAATACGCCACAGGAGCGAATTCCTGCAGCCTTTGCTGCATCAATATCTGCCTTATTATCACCGATATATAAGGCATGCTTTAAATAGATTCCCTCATCTCTTGGGAATCTCTTTTTCTTATCTTGATCATCTAAATCCATATCTACTGCATTTAATTCCTTCAATGCAAGTAAAATTCCTTCAGGATCTGGCTTATGCTTCACTACATCCTCAGAGCCTACGATAACATCTACATAATCAATTAATCCACACCATTCAAGACCATGAATAACTAAATCACGCTTCTTAGAGGAGCATACACCAATACGGTAGCCCTTCTTTTTCGATAATGTTCTTAAAACATCTCTTGCACCCTTAAATGCCATTACAAGCTCATCGTGATGAGCAAAATTATATTCTCTATAATAAGCAATCATTTCTTCGACCTCTTTAGGATCATCACTATATTTGCTGAAGGATTCCTCAAGTGTAGGGCCAAAGAAGGAATCAAGCTCACTATCTGATAATTCATAATCTGGTCTAAAATGTCTAAATGTTTCAATAAAGCTATGATCGATTAATTCTCTAGTATCTAATAATGTACCATCTAAATCGAAGATTAGAGTATCTATATGATTCTCTCTAACCTCTTCTAATATATCCTGATACAATCTTCTTGGAGCAAGCTTTGTAAGTAGAGTTCTCTTTAAAATAAAGAAGGCAACACCAAGAATGATAAATAATACTGCAGTCGCAATAGATGCAGGAATTGGTCCCATCATAAGTGGCTCTGCAACTCCAGAATTTAATCTTAGGATTTCACATGGAATTCTTACAATACCATACCATAGTAAATAAACAGCCATTAAATCGCCAGATTCTAGCTTTTTAATCTTTCTTCTTGCGATTAGCATAAAAACAAATCCACATAAATTTAGCATTGCTTCATAGAAGAATACTGGGTGGCGATATGCACCATTAATATACATTTGCTCACCGAATGGTCCTAAGCTTGAAATAAAGCCTGGGTTTTGAATAATAGGTCCATATAATTCCTGATTAAAGAAATTACCCCATCTACCACAGATTTGTCCAATTAAAAATCCAGGTGCAACTAAATCGATAATCATATAAAGTGGAACATGTCTTTTTTTGCAATAGATATATACAGTAACTAAAGCAAAGATGACACCACCTTGTATGGCAAGGCCAGATAATCCATTGAATTCTCCATTCTTAAAGCCTAGTACCTCACCGAAATTATTAAAATCCTTCAAATTGAATAATACATACCATAATCTCGCGCCTACAATCGCAATAGGCACAGTAATTAATACACCAAGATAAATAACATCAGAGCCAATGCCAAGCTTCTTAGCCTCTCTTAAGCCAAGCCAAACGGCTATAATAACTCCAATTAAAATACATATTGCATACCAATGAATGGTTAAATTACCAATTCTAAAGTATGAATTAAAAGCACTTAATAACATAATCTACTCCTATCTTCCTGAAGCATTGTGGTTAATTTTTTCCACAAACTCCTTTGCCGCATTTGTACCTAAATACTTAAGCTTTTCGTTCATTGCTGCAGATTCTACAAGTAATGCTACGTTTCTACCTGGCATTACAGGGATCGTAACCTTAGGTATTTCTGTATTGAAATATTTCGCTCTTTGCTCATCTATACCTAATCTATCATAATATTTATTTTGGTCCCAAGCCTCAAGCTCAACAACCAAACGAATCATCTTCTTATCACGATAGGATGCAGCACCAAACATAGAAATTACATCTACAATACCAATACCTCTAATTTCCATATAACGCTTTAAAACGTTAGGTGATGTACCAATTAGATTTCCTGGCTCACGCTCCATGATTTCAACTAAATCATCGGCAACAAGCTGATGTCCTCTTTTAATAAGATCGTGCGCTGTTTCTGATTTACCGATACCACTTTTACCAATAATTAATGTACCCATACCACCAATATCCATTAGGGTACCATGTACACTAATTCTTTCTGCAAGCTTATCCTGTAAATATACATAAAGCTTTGATGAGGATGCTGTTGTAGGCAAATCCATTCTTAATACAGCAACATTATATTTATTACCCATTTCGAAGAATATTGGGTTAATAATTACATTTCTTGAGAATACAACACATGGAATATCATGAGAGAAAATATAATCTAGATTCTTTTTTATTGCCTCAGGTCCTTGCTTATGCAAGAAGGTTGCATCCTTAGATCCAACAAGTAGCATTCTTTTATTATCAAAATAATCATAGAATCCTGCAAACTCTAGCCCTGGTCTTGAAATCATATCTGAGGTAATCTTTTTTAATAATCCACCCTCACCAGCAAGTAATTCAAGCTTCATAGCCTCCATTAGCTCTTGTACAGTAACAAATTTTTCCATATTATCCTCCATTCTAGCTAATTCTTCTTCTTATCGCTGCATCAACTAAATAATAAAGTATCACAACGATAATTAAATAAAATACCCATGTAATCGAATTTTGAAATACGGAATATACATCACGATTTAAAATATATATTCCTAAAATAATAATTGTAAATATCATTAAATTTATTGAAATGAAATGCTTTCTAAATGGATTTCTTGGTATATCCTCAAATACTGTAAGAATCATACTAATAATTCCTGCAACTAAGAATACTAAGAATTTATTTGTAAGGGTGACCTCTTGTAAAAAAAGTCCAAAGGCTAAAATAGAAATAAAATACATTAAAGTAAAATGGATAGAGAATAATCCAACACCCCTACCTATTCTTTTTCCTAGGGGTTCTTGTTCCATTTGTAATATTTCTTCTAATAATTCCTCAAGCTCATTGATTTCATCTTTCGTAATATCTGAAGAATTTTCCTTTAATTCTTCGATTAAATTTTCTATTTCTTTTTTCTTCTTTTCTATATTTAGCTTTCTTTTATCCATGGTCTCACCACATTTCAATACTTAATTATATAATAATTAACCCCCATTTACAAGAACATACGAAAAAGGATAATTTGTCTAAAAAAATAGATCAAATATGAGGAATTTTATAATGTGGGATACAGAAATAGAGCATTTCGTTTATTCTTCTTTAAAGTAAACAAATAAGAATATGGGGAAACCAACATAATCGTTAGTTTGTCAACAGT
>JAFPSY010000052.1:0-2064 GCA_017413585.1 Acholeplasmatales bacterium | reverse complement strand
TACATGCGATTACAGTACCACAGGATAAGCAAGAATTAAGAAAAAATATTCGTTCCTTAGTTGCTATATATTTAGCCTGTGGATTAAATCCAGAAAAGGTACATATTTTTATTCAATCTGAGGTGCATGAGCACGCTGAGCTCGGTTGGATATTAGAATGCAATGGCTACATTGGTGAGCTTGAGCGTATGACACAATTTAAGGATAAAAAGGAAAAGCAGGTTCAAGGTGTTTCTGTTGGTTTATTGACCTATCCTTCTTTAATGGCTGCAGATATATTATTATATGATACAGATGTAGTTCCTGTTGGGCAAGATCAAAAGCAGCATCTAGAATTAACAAGAACTCTTGCAGAAAGATTCAACAATAAATATGGCGAAACCTTCAAGGTTCCAGAGCCATTTATTGCCCCATCTGGTGCTAAGATTATGTCTTTAACAGACCCACTTAAGAAAATGAGTAAATCGGATCCTAATCCTAAGGCATATATTTCTTTATTAGATGATATTAATATAGTTAAGAAAAAAATAAAGTCTGCCGTTACAGACTCCGATGGTAAAATTGCCTTTGATAAGGAAAATAAGCCAGGTATTTCCAATCTATTAACGATTCTATCCTGCTGTACAGATACTCCAATTGAGGAATTAGTTTTAAAATACAAGGATTCGAATTACGCAACCTTCAAAGAGGATGTAGCTAATGCAGTTGCAGATGAGCTAAAGCCAATCCAAGAAAGATATAATGAAATCATTAATTCTAGCGTAATTGATGAGGTTTTAGATCAAGGAAGAGATTACGCAAGCTATCTTGCTAAAAAGAAATTAGCTAAGGTTTATAATAAGGTTGGCTTAGGTAGAAAAAGATAATGGATTATGAAGAGCTAATCACACAATTGAATTTAGATTTAGATAATAAAGAAAGCCAAGAGGAGGCAAAAAGATTAAAGGCTAAGCTTCATAAAAAGTCCTTTATTCTTCTTCTTTTATCCTCTATTCTAATTGGATTATCCTTAATCGCATTTATTGCTTTACTTATTTTAGGGCTTAGAAGCTTGAATGCGACAATTCTATTTTCAATAATACCATTTGTCATTATGGTAATTTCTATTTTTGGTTTATTCTTTGGAGTAAGCTATAGAGCACTTGCAAAATCAATAATTCTAGATGAAAAAATGGATGAGAATTAAAAAACTCATCCATTTATTTTTTGTGCAAGGGAATACTCTATAGAGCTTGAAAGCTCCTTAAGCATATTTCCTACAATTTCAACTAGCTCAAGATATTCCTCTACAAAGGGCATATCCAATAATTCTTCCTTTTTATTATTATATAAGGATAGATACATTTGATATTGCTTAGGCTGATGAAATTCCTTTGAGGAAACTAATTTCTTTTGAATATCCTTTAGCTCAGAAAAGCGTGCTGTTATTTTTTCGTTATGGTCGATATAATGCTCTAGCTCTTTTAGTCTTTTTACCTCAGGAATGTTTAGATAATATTCCTTAAGCTTATCTATACTACTCACAAAGCTCTCCAATCATGAACCAGGTTTTAGCTTCAGTTACCTTAACATTTACAATCTTACCAATTAAGGATAAATCATTACTCTTAAAATGGGTAAGCTTATTATGCTCAGAATAGCCACACATCATACCATCACCATTCTTAGATTCACCATCAACTAATACCTTAACTACCTGTCCAACAAATCGTTCATGACCCTTTAGATAGCCCTCATTGGTTACAGCAATAAGACGGTTTAATCTTTCCTTCTTCTCTTCTTCAGGAGTATGATCTACCATACGAGCTGCAGGGGTACCCTCTCTTTTTGAATAAATAAAGGTAAATGCACCCTCAAAGCCAACCTCATGGCATAAATCTAGGGTATGCAAGAATTGCTCCTCCGTTTCATTTGGGAAGCCTACAATAATATCTGTTGTAATAGAAATTCCAGGTACAAGCTCCTTAAGCTTGTTCACCTTTTCCATGTATATTTCATGAGTGTATTTTCTATTCATTATTTTTAAAATATCATTATCTCCACTTTGAACAGGAAGATGTAGGT
>JAFPSY010000051.1:0-6654 GCA_017413585.1 Acholeplasmatales bacterium | reverse complement strand
TATCTGCAGGTGTCGTTGCTAAAAAAATGCTTAAGGGTGTAGATTTTCATACAGCATTATCGAATTTAAATGGATGTAGTGATCCATCAAAATTCCAAAGCATTTTAAAGGATGCTGTAGAGAATCATGATTCTGTTGGTGGAATTGTCACATTGACTGCAACAGGAGTTGGAGTGGGAATTGGAGAGCCATATTTTGATTCTTTAGAGTCTACCATTTCTCATTTGATGTTTTCTGTAGGCGGTGTTAAGGGAATTGAATTTGGTGTAGGTTTTTCTGGTGCTTCCTTAAAGGGGTCTGAATTTAATGATAGAATTATAGATAGAGAAGGTAAGACAAGTACGAACAACAATGGAGGTATCAATGGTGGTATTTCTAATGGTAATCCTATAGTTGTAAATGTGTTTGTAAAGCCAACTCCATCCATTGGTAAGCCTCAGGATACCTTTGATTTTAGAGAGGATAAGGTTAAAAAGCTTGAAATAGAGGGTAGACATGATGCTGCAATCATATTAAGAGCTATGGTTGTGCTTGAGGCATGCCTTGCTATTGCCCTATGCGATGCAACTCTAATCTATAATTCTTATAAAAAATAAATTTTTTATAAATTATTCGAAAAAATATAAAAAAACGGAATTTTATGTGCATATAATCTCCGATTATGGTATAATTTAATTTGAATGAAAAGAAAGGGGAAATAAAATGTATAAAATTGTTAGAAAAGTAAAATTAAATCCAACAATTTACTTGATGGATATTTTAGCTCCATTAGTTGCTAAAAGCGCACTTCCTGGACAATTTATTATTGTTAGAAACACAGAATATGGAGAAAGAATTCCATTAACTGTTGCAGATACGAATCCAGAGGATGGAACAGTTACTATTGTATTCCAGCCTGTAGGTGCATCTACATTAGAGCTTGCACAATTTGAGGAAGGAGAATATCTTGCTTCCTTCGTTGGACCTTTAGGTAAGCCATCAGACTTAGTTACTGATCCAAAGGAAGAGGTTGCAAAAAAGAAGGTTATCTTCATCGCTGGTGGTGTTGGTACAGCACCAGTTTATCCACAGGTTAAGTGGATGCATGAACATGGCTTTGATTGTGATGTCATCATTGGTGCAAGAAATAAGGATTTAATCATCATGGAGGACATGATGAGAAAGGTTGCAACAAATTTATATGTTTGTACAGATGATGGTTCTTACGGCTTTAATGGTAATGTTACTAAATGCTTAGCTGATTTAGTTGAAAATCAAGGTAAGGAATATAATCATGCTGTAGTTATTGGCCCTATGATTATGATGAAATTTGCTTGTTTAGCTACAAAGCAATATAATATCCCAACTATTGTATCCTTAAACCCTATTATGGTTGATGGTACAGGTATGTGTGGTGCTTGTAGAGTTGTTGTTGATGGCAAGGTTAAATTTGCTTGTGTTGATGGACCAGAATTTGATGGACATCTAGTTGATTTCGATCAGGCTATGCGTCGTCAAGCCATCTATAAGACAGAAGAAGGCAGAGCTAAGCTTGCCTTTGAAGAAGGCCGTACACATCATGGTGGATGCGGTCAGTGCAAGGAGGACAAATAATATGGCATTAAATCCAGTTAGAGTACCTATTGCTGAGCAAGACCCAAAGGTAAGAGCTCATAATTTTGAAGAGGTTTGCTTAGGCTATACCGAAGAAGAAGCTGTTTTAGAGGCAGGACGTTGCTTGACTTGTAAAAAGCCACAGTGTGTTGAGGGCTGCCCTGTTAATATTAATATTCCAGGCTTTATAGCTCATTTAAAGAATAAGGAATTTGAAGAAGCCGCAAAGGAAATTGCAAAATTCTCTGCACTTCCTGCCGTATGTGGTCGTGTATGTCCACAGGAAAAGCAGTGTGAGGCTAGATGCGTTGTTGGTAAAAAGGGTGATGCAGTTTCTATTGGTAAGCTTGAAAGATTTACTGCAGACTATGCAAAAGAGCATGGATTTAAGGTTGCAGAGCCAGGCAAGCCAAACGGCAAAAAGATTGCAGTTATTGGTGCAGGTCCTGCAGGATTAACTACCGCAGGTGAGCTTGCAAAGAAGGGCTATGCTGTAACTATTTTTGAAGCACTACATAAGGCTGGTGGTGTATTAGTTTATGGTATTCCTGAATTCCGTTTACCTAAGGAAAGAGTTGTTGCTCACGAAGTAGAGAATGTTAAAGCCTTAGGTGTTGAAATTATTACAGATGTTATTATCGGTAAGACATTAACTATTGATCAATTATTTGATGAATATAAATTTGATGCCGTATTTATCGGTTCTGGTGCTGGTTTACCTAAGTTCATGGGTATTCCTGGTGAGACTGCAAATCAATGCTTATCCGCAAATGAATTCTTAACAAGAGTAAATCTAATGAGAGCATTTGATTCGGACTATGATACTCCAGTTGCTGTAGGTAAGAAGGTTGCTGTTGTTGGTGGTGGTAACGTAGCTATGGATGCTGTACGTACTGCACTAAGACTTGGCGCTGATGCTTCTATTGTTTATAGAAGAAGTGAAGAAGAGCTTCCTGCCAGAGTTGAAGAGGTTCATCACGCTAAGGAAGAGGGCGTTAAGTTTGAATTATTAACAAATCCAACAGAAATCCTTACAGATGAAAAGGGTAATGTTACTGGTATGAAATGTGTTCGTATGGAGCTTGGTGAGCCAGACGCATCCGGAAGAAGAAGACCACAGGTTATTCCTGGTTCTGAATTCATTATGGATGTAGATATGGTAATTATGTCCTTAGGTACATCACCTAACCCATTAATTTCATCTACTACTCCAGGTCTTGAAACAAATAGCCATGGCTGCTTAATCGCAAATGAGGAAACAGGTAAGACTACTCATGATTTAGTTTGGGCTGGTGGAGATGCTGTAACAGGTGCTGCAACAGTAATTCTAGCTATGGGTGCTGGTAAAAAGGCTGCTCAAGCAATTGATGAAGCATTATCTGGTGTAAAGCTTGCAAACGAATAAAAAATATCCGCTTCAGTAGAAGCGGATTTTTCTTATAATGTGTAGATAATATCATTAAAATACATATAATTTATAAAATCTTGAATATGATTCCCCCAGGTTTCCTCATTATGTACTCCTTTAGGATCAATACATAATCTTGTAGGAATCTGATTCTTCTTAAAATAATTATATAGCTCTAAGGAACTATTGTAATATACAAATTTATCATATATATCATCCGATTGCTCCTCTTTACCTACATAAAGGAAGATTTTTCTATCTTCCTTTTTATTCTTATCTAAGAAGGAATAGAAATCCTTTGGATATAAGAATACTGGGGTAGAGAAGCTAGCTACATATTTGAAGGAATCTGGATATAAGAAGGACATATAAATGGCAGTAATTGCTGCAAGGCTAGAGCCAAAGATAGCTCTATGCGAATAGGAATTATATGTTTTATATTTCTTTTCAATAAATGGAATAATTGTATTTATAAAATCATCACAATAATTTTTACAAACCTTTAAATCCTGCTTTTTCCATTCATTCGATGCAACATTTATAATTTTAAATGGAGAATATTCATTGATTCTACCTAAATCAGATTCGCTATTATATATTGCAACTCCAAGAATTCTTTTCCCCATTTCCTTTGCTGCAAGGCCTAATACCTTTGCAGCTCTTATGGATCTGCCAAAGGAGGCATGAGAGTCCTTGAATGCATTTTGACCGTCTAAGAAATAGATTGTATCAAAGGTTACATTGTCCCTATTTCTTGGAACAGAAACTTCAATTTTAACTTCCCTTTTGGATTTCGGAAGATATAATCTATAGTATTCTAACACACAACATCACCATCTAAAATTATATTAGATTCTTGTATGAAAAACAATTTGAAAGCAATATTTTTTGGTATAATTGTTAAAGAGGTGATATCCTTTGGTTGAAGCAATTGTATATAATACTCATACGGATTTTTCTAAACAATATGCCTATAGCCTTGCCGTAAAATGTAAGCTTCCTATATATTCCCTAAGTGAATCTAGAAAGCTTAAGGATAAAACAAATATTATCTATTTTTCTTGGATAAAAAATGGTAAGGTTATGGAATTAGATAGAGTAAGGAAGAAATTCACTATTTCCTATGTTTGTGGTGTTGGGCTTTATCCTTATAGTGAGGATAGGGTTTCAACCATAAAGCTTGAAAATAAAATAGATCAATTCTTTTATTTAAGAGGAGGTCTTAGATATTATAAGCTTACGATGATGGAAAGAAATGTATTTAATAATATAAGAAAGGACCTTGAGCTAAAGGCGAAAAGGGTTCGATTATCCAATGATGAAAATGATATGCTATATATAGTTACCTATGGGCTTGAAAGAATAGATTTAGATGCTTTAGAGTCATTAGTTTCCTGGATAAATGATACAAAAGAGGAATATGTTATGTAGTGAAACATTTTCATAGCTGCTTTTTTGAAAAAGATAATAGGTATCTTTTCATTTCTATGATAGAATGATTATAGTAAATAACTCTTAAGTGGGGAGGGCTTTTATGAATTTAATGATTTTAGAACAAGGAGCCTTCTACAATATCTATACACAGATATGCGGTCTTATTATCGCTTTTATTATTTTGGTATTATATATATCTCAAAAGAAGATGAATATAAGAAGAGAAAAGCATTTCATACGTATGATTCTTGTAGTTATTCTTGTATTAGGCTTAGATATTTGGGCTACTGTAGCAAATACAATAGATCCTTTATATAATAATCCTATATCCAATTATGTGAACCGACTCTATTTAGCTGCAATGGTAATATCCATTTTTGGTACAGGATTATATTTACTTAGTGAAATATCCTCAAGAAAGGTGTATTCCATTATATTCTGGTTATTAACTATTGCTTTAACAGCAATTTGTGCATTTATTGTAAATCCATATTGGTCAACACTAGAAAACAATTTGGAAAATGATAACGGTAGAAACGTTTATACCTTTGGCTCTAGCGTTATTGCGTGCTTTGGTACAGGCTTTACCGGCATTTTAACTATATTTATAATGTCCATTGTATTTAGTAAAAAGGTTGCTAAAAAGAGAATTATTGCGATTCGATTCTGGATGATTCTTTGGACTGGCTTCTCAATTACACAATATTTTATTAAATCCTTATTAATTGTAAGCTTTGCTTTATCCTTAGGCTTATTGATTATGTATATGAGCTTAGAATCCTTAGATGGTATATTAGATAATCAAACAGGATTATTTAACTGGAATGGTTATGTAAAATATGTTGAGGAGAGAAGAAAAGATAAAAAGGCTTGCGAAATCATATATTTAAAAGCTTTAGATTCTATAAAGATTATTGATGACAAAACAAAAAGAGAAGGATTAAATCAATTCAATAAGTATTTATTAAAAAGTAAGGAATTCTTATCCTTTAGAATTCGTGATGAATATATCTTAGTATTAAAAAGCAATGTGACTTTCCAAGAAATAATTCATCGCTTTTTAAAGGATATAGAGCAATTTCCTATCATTTCTACACATTATTTTATTTTCTATTTAGATGATGCTACTAAGCTTGAGAATGAAACAAGTATTTCAAGCTTAATTGATTTAGCTGCCAAAAACATTAATAAAACTATGGATAGCTATATCATCATCGATACGACAATTCTAGAGGATCACTATGCGAATATTCAAATTGAATCCTTAATTGAAAAAGCAATTAAGGAGGATAGAGTTATCGTATATTATCAGCCTATTTATAATTTAAAAACGAAAACATTTACCTGTGCAGAAGCATTAGTTCGTATAGAAACAGATGATGGTAAGCTATTGCCTCCAGGAATGTTCATTCCAATTGCTGAAAAGAATGGAATGATTCATCGTTTAGATGAAATGGTATTTGATAAGGTATGTAAATTTACAAAGGAGAATAATATGGATGCCTTAGGCTTACATTATATCGAAAGTAATTTATCTGTAGCACAATTATGTGATAAGGAGCTTTCTAAAAAATATATTGATATAATGAAGGAAAATAAGGTAGAGTCAAAATATATTAACCTTGAAATTACAGAATCTGCTGAATTAGATCAAAAGAATACCTTGACGACCAATTTAAGAAAATTAAAGGCAAAGGGTGTAACCTTCTCCTTAGATGATTATGGTACAGGCTATTCAAATTTAAATTATGTTGTAGAAATGCCTGCAGATATTATTAAGTTTGATAAGCAAATGATCGATGCATATTTCAATGCATATGATAATCCAGCTGATGATAAAGCACAAAGATGTATGCGAGTTATGGAAACATCTATTGCAATGTTTAAATCCTTAAAGATAGATATTGTATGTGAGGGTGTTGAAAGACAAGTGCAGGAGGATGTATTAAATAAAATGGGTGTAGATTACATTCAAGGCTACCTACATTCTAAGCCACTTTCAAAATCTGAATTTATTGATTTCATTCAAGAGCATAATAATGGCATCAAAAAAGAAGAAGTAAAACCAAAGAGAACGAAGAAAAAGCAATCCAACTAGGATTGCCTTTTTTCATAGTAAAATAAAAAACCAGAAGGCTTGATCTTCTGGTTTAATATTTCGATTATGCTCTGTTGTAGAACTCGACAATCTGCTGCTCATTGATTGTAGGTAAGAATTC
>JAFPSY010000050.1:0-14337 GCA_017413585.1 Acholeplasmatales bacterium | reverse complement strand
TATTAGATAAAGTGGGTAATGATTATCAATTTGGCACTAAATATTACGATGATATCACAGGAGAAGTATATATGGATATGACTTCTGGGGAAAAGATAGATTCTTCTAATATAGATTCAAAAAATTATAAATATGCTTATACATTTAGGCTTTCCATAGATATGAGCATTGATAATAATGATTTGATTCAAGCGGATGTTTCCTTTGATATTCATCTAGAAAAAGGAAATGATGAATACAATACATTATGGTATGTAAATATGGAATTGGATTATGATATGAAAAATACAACTCCTAATTACATATTAACGATGCGCACTTCAAATGATGAGCATGAGTTATCCTATAGGGAAGGATACACATATGAATATGACTATGTGGAAGTAAAGGATAATAGAATTCTTGAATGGCGTAAATTCTGCTTAGAAACAAATCAAAATTTAGTTAAAGATAATAATAATTCTATTAATTCTTATATAAGTGATCCAGAGTTTTCATATAAAATTGGTGCTCACAAGTGGTATAAGAATAATAATTTAAGAAAAGTTACCCAAATGACAGAGTCTAAAAAGCTTAATCTTTTTAGCGCATATTATTTGGATTTAGGTTTGAATTCTACAGACATTGATTCAACCATTTTTATGAACAAAAATGCTTTAAAAACAGACACAATAACTACAGTCTATAATGAATTCTCTTCTATATTTAAAGGAGATGTTATATACAATTTATTGTCGGGTGGAGAAAATGAGAATCATGATGGTGGAAATACAGATCCAGCCTTAATTGGAATTGTTGTTCGTAATGGAAATGAAAAGAATGCAGAGAAATTTGAAAATATTACATTAATTGGTGACCCTACATTATCTGATTCCTTAGATGAAGTATGTAGTAAAACTTATTGGTCTTCTGGAGCATGTCCTATTATTTATTTAGTATATAATGATAACGGAAGAGAAGAAAAAGTAAATTATGAAGGATTAGGAAGCCTTGAATATAAATTAGAAATAGGAAATCAAGCTTCTATTTCATTGAATCAAAAAATATCTGACGTATTATTGACACTTGGGGATTCTATAAAGAATGCCAATAGTTTTGATTTGATTATTTCTTATCCAAATTCAAACATTTCTGTAAGAATTCCATGTTCTATTGGGGATGAAATAAAAGCATTATTACAAAATTCTAGTGCGAAAGATGAAGTATTCGAATTAGGCTTTCCTCTAGTTCAATCGAATTCTGCAGAATATAGTAAATCCAATGATTTATATATCATTACAGGCATGTCAAATAGTGAGGCTTGGGGATATAGAGATACTCTAGAAAATGCTGGATTTAAAGAAGTAAATTCAGGAAATGTATATGCTAAAATTGTTAATGATAATAAATTATTACAAGCAGAAATAAAACAATCTAAAGAAGCTACCATTCAGTTAAAGGTTAGAAGTGATTTATCTTCAACTTGGAATCAAGAATTAGTGGATTCAATTTTAAATAATAAATTAATTAATATAACTGGTCCTTCTGGCAATCAAATATTATTTGATTATATTACAACAGGTCAAGAAAGAAGAATAATTGTTTATGGACTAACGGATACCGAAAAAGAAGCCTATTTTGAATCTTTAGATAGTGATAATCAATTTACAACAACTGGGTTAAATTCTTCTGGTAGAGTTCTTAGAATAATTGATACAGCCAATAATAAATTCTATGAGGTTCCTATAATTGATAATTATAATAATTTAGAGATTTATTTATCTGCATCTGTTTCTGACTTTTTAATGTTTAAATATAAAATCAATGATGGAGAAATAAAAACATTTGTACCTACCTACTCTAAAGATGAAAGAAATATTAGCTATAATTCAGAAATTCTTTATCTTAATTCCGAAGATGTAATTACCTTCTATGGTACAGAGGATATGCCAATAAGATTAGTTGAAGTCAGTGGTGGTGGAGCAGGCGATTTCTTACCACATGGGGAAATAGAGTTAATGATGGCTCCATTTACAGCTAGTGGATATTATATAATTAATTATTCCCAAGAGAATTATTCCTTCGATGAAAGGGATATGTTATGGGTTCAGTTCTTTAATGCACCAGACCCAAATAATCCAAAGTAAGAATAAGTAATAGAAGAAAAGTAGGATATCTAGATATCCTCTTTTCATTTTAAGTTCATAATTATATAATACAAACAAGGAGGATTATAAAAATGGATTATTTTATAAGAATAAATGTTTATGTTAAACAAGAAGATGTTATTTATTTAAAAAACATCAATGTTGAAGAGTTAGAGGACAAGGTTGAAAAATTTGTTGATAAGAATACTAAGTCAAAAACTACAGATGCAACTATACGTATTATTCCTTGCATTGCTGCAAATAATACTATGGACATTGTATTTAGTGATTTTGATGAAGATGATGATTATGATTATGATGAAGAGGATTCAGATGAATTCTTTTCTTGGATAGAGGATGACAAATTAGACTTTTTCTTTAAATCACTTTTACCAATTGAAATTGATGACTTAGCTATAATAGAAAGTGTAGAAGCCATGCATATTGCTTAGGTTTATATAAATTAATATAAGCTATTTATTGGAGCATTTAAAATAATGCTCCTTTTTTTATTTTTATAGCCTTTAAATAACACGTTTTACGATAACCACACATAGTGTGGTTTTGTTGAAATCAATGTTATTATATGCTATAATTGATTGAATTTTAAACGTGAGGTATTATATGAATTATTATGAAGGTAAAAAAGGCTGGATTGAGGCTATTGTTGGTCCTATGTTTGCAGGAAAGACTGAGGAATTGATTAGAAGATGTAGAAGAATGGATTATGCACATAAGAATTATATGGTATTTAAGCCTGTAATTGATAATCGTTATTCCTTTACAGACGTTGTAAGCCATAATAAAAAATCCGTTCATGCTCATGCAATAAGAAACGGAAGTGAATTACGTGCTTTATTAAAGCCTGAAACACAGGCGATTGTAATTGATGAGGTTCAATTCTTTGATGATGTCTTTTTTAAGGATATATATGATCTTGCCAATTTGGGATATAGAGTAATATGTGGTGGACTTGATACAGATTTTAGAGGCGAGCCCTTTGGTATTATTGGGTCTATTTTAGCTGTTGCTGAGGATGTAATGAAGATTACAGCAATTTGTGTATGCTGTGGAGAAGAAGCAACAAAGACGCAAAGAATTATTAATGGAAGACCTGCATATTATGATGATCCTATTATTTTGGTTGGGGAAAAGGAATCCTACGAAGCAAGATGCAGATGCTGTCATGAGGTATTATATCGTGATAAAAAATGATGAATATTATATGAAGCTTGCACTTAAGGAAGCCAAAAAGGCATATGAAATTGATGAGGTACCTATTGGCTGTGTTATTGTATATAAGGATAAGGTTATTGCAAGAGCTCATAACGAAAGAGAAAAAAAGAAATCCTCTTTAGCTCATGCAGAGATTCTAGCAATTTCTAAGGCTTGTAAAAAGCTTGAATCCTGGAGGCTTGAGGATTGTACCTTATATATTACACTTGAGCCATGTGCCATGTGTAGTGGTGCTATAATTCAATCTAGAATTCCTAAGGTCATTTATGGCGCATATGATTATAGGTTTGGTGCACATAAGTCGATTACAAATTTGTTTGATGTAAAATTTAATCATATGGTCGATATAAGAGGCGGTTTAATGGAAGAGGAATGTAAGAATCTAATCACTTCATTCTTTAAGGAACTACGTGAGAAAAAATCTTGCAATTCTTAAAGCATTATGCTAGAATTATAAACGTCCTTAACCAAGCATTTAAGGTGAACCAGGTCAGGATCGGAAGGTAGCAGCCTTAAGCTGGCGATGTTGTGGTTAAGGCGCTTTTTTATATATAAAAAATCCCGAATTTTTTCGGGATTATTTTTTTAAATCTTCTTTGTATATTCTTTTAGCCATTCAACCTCTTCCTTAGTTAGGTAAGGTGAAATCTTATCATATACCATTTGATGGTAATTATTTAACCATTCCTTTTCAATATAGGTTAATTGTGATTTTTGAATGGCATCTAAATCTATTGGACAATAGGTAATTGTTTCAAATTTTAAGAAGGTTCCATATTCATTCGTTGCACCCTCAACACATAGCATTTCATTTTCAATACGAATACCATATTTATCCTTTAAATAGATACCTGGTTCGTTGGTTGTAATCATACCAGGTAGGAATTCTTGGCTACTTGGCTTGCTTGGAAGACTCTTCCATCTAAAGCTATTTGGCCCTTCGTGAACAGAAAGTAAATAGCCAACACCATGGCCAGTGCCACATTTATAATCTAAATTTAATTGCCAAATTGGGCCTCTAGCAAGTACATCTAGATTTAATCCTGTACAGCCCTTTAGGAAAACCGCACTTGCAAGTGCAATATTCGATTTTAATACTGCCGTAAAATGCTTTTTCATTTCGTTAGAAATATTTCCCATAGCGAAGGTTCTTGTGATATCGGTTGTACCCTCTAAATAATGTCCACCAGAATCTACAAGTAAAAAGCCATTTCCTGTAATTTTAGAATTCGTCTCAGGAGTAGCAGAATAATGCATCATAGCGGCATGCTCCTTAAATCCACAAATTGTATTGAAGGATAAATCAACTAAGCCCTTGTCTAATCTTCTTAATTCCTCAAGGTAATCTGAAACGGAAATTTCACTCATTTCCTGGCCTTCCTTATAGCCAGTCTTTAGGTAATACATAAATTTTGTCATTGCAACGCCATCCTTGATGTGCGCTTTTTTTATGTTTTCAATTTCAGTTGGATTTTTAATTGCTTTTAATAAAAGAGATGGATCTTCCTTATTTATAAGCTCATTGTTGCTGGATAATCCTTGATATATTTGGTAATTTACCTTATTGAAATTCATTAAAATCTTTTTACCCTTGATTTGGCTTAATTGATCATAAATATCAAAATATCCTTTTGTATGGATATCATTTTCATTTAAATATTTATCGATGGAATAATCGATTTTCGTAGAATCTACATACAATGTAACACTGTCTAGTGTAATAATTGTATAGGCTAAGAATACAGGAGTATGTGTAACATCATTTGCTCTTAAATTATATAGCCATGCTTGATCCTCTAAAGAAGATAGAATATGAACATCTGCTCCATATTCCTTCATTTTTTCTCTAATCTTTTCAAGCTTTTCTAAATAAGTCATTCCAGAAAACATCTTATCTAGCTTATAGATTAAAGAATAAGGAAGCTTAGGTCTTTCCTTCCATACTTGGCCTACTAAATCAATATCAGACACAAATTTAGCGTTTGGAAGCTTGTTTTTTAAGGATAATACATCGCTTGTTGGAAGAACTCTACCATCGAAGGCAATGTTTTGCTTATCCTTCATAAAATCAACTAAGAATTCCTCTAGGGATTGATCCTCACCCATCTTCATAAGCTTAACGTTATTGCCTTCGATTTCGTTTGCAGCCTGAATGAAGTATCTGCCATCTGTCCATAGGTAGGCATTTTCCTGTGTTACAAGCAAAGTTCCTGCAGAGCCAGTAAATCCAGATAGGTATTCTCTTCCTTTAAAATAATTGCTTACATATTCACTATTATGGAAATCACCAGTAGGAATAATATAGGCATCCATATTATATATTTTCATTTGGCTTTGAAATTTTTCTAACTGTTCCATATTTATCACCCAAAAGTATTATACACTAAATTATTCTTGACAAAAATATGAAAATATTTTTTAATCATTATGCAATAGCATATTATCTATGTGCTATAATGAATTAGGGAGGCGATAGAATGGATTGGGGATTTACTGGTCTATTAGATGTTCTTATCATTCTTTTTGCTTTAATTAACATATTCCTTGGCTTTAAAAAAGGATTTATGAACAAGATGCTATCCTTTGTAGGATTTATTGCAATTTTAATTTTTGCATTTTTCTTCTGTACACAGGTAGCCTCATGGTTTCATGGAGGAAAGCTATTCACCTCTATTGAGAGTGGATTTGCAAACAATATTTCCGAAAGATTAGGTGGAGTCGAAGGAAAATCCTGTGCGGATGTAGTTTCTGCGGCAACAGGAATACCTACTTGGATTACTCAATTTTTCTCTAATGCAATGGGAAATCCTTCTGCAGAAGAGGCTGTAAATACAGTTTCTACAACATTAACTTCATGGATTATGAATATCATTGCCTTTGTAGGAATTGTCATTGTAGGATTGATTTTAATTGGTATATTAAAGCTAATTACAAAGAATTTAAGAAGCATCACAGCAGTCAAAATTATTGATGGTGTGTTAGGCGTCGTATTATATGTAGGCATTTATTTTGCTATATTAACTGGTTTATTTGCTCTACTTAATTTGATTATGAGCCAAAATTGGGAGTGGCTTTCTGGCGCTACAAATTGGTTTAGAACAGATATGCAGCTTGATACAGATAAATTTAGAATTTCAAAGATTTTATATGAAAATAATTTCTTTGTTAAATTCTTTAGCGCTATCTTTGGCTGGTGGCAATAATTTAGGAATAATAAGTGGAAGACTATTGAATTGGTTTTCCACTTTTATTTTGCATTCCTTTATGCTATAATAAGATAGATTTTTTTGAAGAAAGGATATCTTTTAGATATAAGGTGAAAATATGAGAATTAATCCAAAGCTATATGCTGTTGCAGAAGGAAAAACTCCAGTAGAGGTTCAGGAATTCGACGATAGAAAAATTGAAGTGTTCCTTATGGATGATCTTGAGGGTGTAAAGGATGAATATGTTCTTGGAAAGGGACAGTTCGCTGTATGGAGCTCTGTTGATGGCACAAATTATAGATTATATATTGAAAATGGCTATTATCAAGAGGTTACTCCATTATATAGTCAGCCTGTAAATAAGGTATGGATTGAATTTTGGGATGTAACCGATGGAATTTCAAAGAAATTCTCTCGCTTCATTATTTATCCATTAATGATTATTGCTGTTGTATTATGTGTTTTATCCTTAGTTTTACAGCAATATATGGGTAATTGGGGTTCTTGGGTTATCATTGGTGTATTAATCCTATTATTTATTATTATGATTGTTTCTAATTCTGTAACAAAGAAGAAGATTGGCGAAGAAAACATTAAGAGCCGTCAGAAGATTGTTGAATTCTTTGGTCAGGATGAATTTAATGCATTAATTGATAAGCAAAAGGCTTATATGGATAGCTATTTTGAAAATCTATATCCACAAGAGGAAGCTACAGAAGCTTTAGCAGAAGAGGAAAATACTGATGCAAAGGCTAAAGATGAAAATGTAGAGGTAGCTGAAGAGGCAACTGAAGAAGCCGCTGAAGATGAAGTGGTAGAAGAAAAGGCCGAAGAAGTTAAAGAAGATGCTGTTGAAGCTGAAGAAGCTAAAGAAGAAAAGGTTGAAGAAAAGGAAGCTGTAGTAGAAGAAGAAAAGGTAGCTACTGCAGAAGATGCAAAAGAAGAATAAAATATAGCAGACAAAGGGGTTTATAAGATGAAAGCTATAGATACAAGATGCGTAAACGCACTAAGAGTATTTGGTGCCGAAATGATCACTAAAGCCAAAAGTGGTCATCCTGGTATTGTCTTAGGTGCTGCGCCTATTATTCATACACTATATACAAGACATATTAGAGTAAATGCAGAGGATGAAAAATGGTTTAACCGTGATCGTTTTGTATTATCTGCAGGACATGGCTCTACCTTGCTTTATATGATGTTACATTTATCTGGCTTTAAGGTAAGCTTAGATGATTTAAAGAACTTCCGTCAAAAGGGAAGCTTAACACCAGGTCACCCAGAATATGGTCATACCTCTGGTGTAGAAATTACAACTGGTCCTTTAGGACAAGGTGTTGCAACAAGTGTTGGTTTAGCAATTGCTGAAAATTATATTGCTGCAAAATTTAATAAGCCTAATTTAGATATTATGAATCACTATACCTACGTATTATGTGGTGATGGTGATTTACAGGAGGGTGTAGCTTATGAGGCTATGTCCTTAGCTGGACATTTAGGCTTAGGAAAGCTTATTGTTTTATATGATTCTAACGATATCCAGCTTGATGGTGAGGTTTCATTGGCTATGTCTGATGACACAGAAAAGAAATTTGAAGCATTAGGTTGGCAATATTTAAAGGTTTCTGATGGTAATGATGTTGATTTAATTGATGATGCTATTAAAGAGGCTAAGAAGAATACCGGAAAGCCTACCATCATTGAAATTAAGACGACTATTGGATTTGGTGCACCAAATAGTGGTGAGTCCTCTATTCATGGTAAGCCAATGAGCAAAGAGGATATTACTGTTCTAAGAAATAATTTAGAATATGATGAGCCTGAGCTTGAATTCCCTGATGATGTAAAAGCATTCTATGCTCAAAATGTTAAGGAAAGAGGATATCAGGCAGATTCCGAATGGAATGAATTATTATCTGTTTATTCACAGGATTATACTAAGGATTATGCGGATTTCTTAAATTTCATGGATGAAACCTTTGAAATTGAGGATATCGATTCTATTCCTACATGGAATCCTGGTACAAAGGAATCTACTCGTAAGGTTATGGGTAAGGTTATCGATTGGTTATCTTCTGAATTACCTAATATTATAGGTGGTTCTGCTGACCTTTGCTCATCCACAATGGTAAAGGGTGCAGATGGTAACTATGGCCCTCAAAATCCTTTAGGAAGAAATATTCGCTATGGTGTACGTGAGCATGCGATGGCAGCTATTACCAATGGTATTACACTTCATGGTGGCTTAAGAGGATATTGTAGTGGATTCTTCGTATTCTCTGATTATTTAAAGCCAGCAGTAAGACTTGCTGCATTAATGCATTTACCATCCTTATTTTTCTTCTCACACGATTCCGTTTGTGTAGGAGAGGATGGACCTACACATCAACCAATTGAGCAATTGACTATGTTCCGTTCCACTCCAAATGTAAATACAGTAAGACCTGCAGATGCAAAGGAAATGACATCCGCATTAATTCAAGCCTTTGGAAAGAATACATATCCAACTGTAATTACTTCCTCTCGTCAGGCAGTATTAAATCTTGAGGAAACGAGTGCTGAAGAGGCAAAGAAGGGTGCATATATCGTATATACTCCATCAAAGCCAGCTAAGAATGTAATTATTTCCTGTGGTACAGAGCTTGCTGCATGTATCGATGCTGCAAAGGCATTAGATGAAAAGAAGATTTATGCAACAGTTGTATCTATGCCATCTCAATTCCTATTTGATCAGCAGAGTGAGGAATACAAAGAAACTATTCTACCTAAGAATTTAAGAAAGGTAGCTGTAGAAATGGGTGCAACTATGTCTTGGTATAAATATGCAGACATTGTAAAGGGTATTGATACCTTTGGTGCATCTATGCCAATTGATGAAATCTATGCTACCTATGGATTTAGAGTAGAGGATTTAGTTGAGTATTTTAAGGGCGTATTAAAGTAAGATTAGAAGCGACTTCGGTCGCTTTTTTTCTTTTATTTTTTGTTTAGACATAAATAATGTCAAAATGACAAGTACACTACCTGTAGAGGTGGTAAGTAATGTATTTATGTATCGACATGAAAAGCTTTTTTGCTTCCTGTGAATGTGCTATACGCGGTTTAAACCCTATGAACATTCCATTAGCTGTAGTAGATGATAGAAGAGGGGATGGCGCTTTAGTTATGGCTGCAACTCCCGCACTAAAGGCGTATGGTGTTCCATCTAGGTGTAGGCTATATGATATTCCAAAGGATATATTTTTTATTCGTGCAAGGCCTAGAATGAAATATTATATTTATTATGCCAAAAGAATTCATCAAATCTTTTTACAATTTGTATCGGAGGAGGATATATTAGTTTATAGCATTGATGAATCCTTCTTGAAGGTAGATTCCTATATGTCTATTTATGAAACACCTAAGGCATTAGCCTTAAGAATAATGGCTAAAATCAAAGGAGAGCTTGGTCTATATTCTACTTGTGGAGCAGGAGATAATATGTATTTAGCTAAAATATCCTTAGATATAATGGCGAAAAAGAACAATGGATATTATTATTTGTCTGAGGAAGGCTTTAGGGCTAAGCTTTGGGATCATAAGCCTATTACTGATTTTTGGATGATTGCAGGAGGTACGAAAAGCCACTTGGCAAGACTTGGCATTTATACTATGAGAGACATTGCAAATGCACCACTTTCCTTGCTGAAAAAGGAATTTGGTGTTTTGGGTGAGGAGATGTATCTTCATTCCTTGGGTAAAGAAAATGTAGAGCTAGATATGGTATTAGAATATGTACCAGAAAATAAGAGTATTTCTAGAAGTCAAATTCTATTTATCGATTATTCTAAGAGCGAGGCGTGGATTCCTCTAATGGAAATGATGTATTTAATTACTATAAAGATGTGTGCTATGGATGTTGATGCGAAGGGGTTATCCTTTTTTGTTGGATATAATCATCATACAAATAAAGAGGCTATATCTAAAAATATTACATTTCCTATAAGGCTTAGAAGCTTTATCGAAATCAAAAAAATACTCTATTCTGCCTATATGAATTATGTAGAGGAAGGCTCAATTCGATCTATTGGTATTTCCTTCTTTGGAATAAAAAGAATAGAAGCAAGACAATTATCCTTATTTTATAGTGATGATAAAAGATATATTTCCTTATCTAAGGTCATTGATAGCATTCATGAGCAATATGGTAAAAATAGTCTAATTCCTGCGACTGCATTATATGAAAAATCCACCTTAATTTATAGAAATGCTTGTATTGGAGGACATAATGGAGAATAAAAAAGCATCAAGATATTTAGCCTTTGATGCCCTAAAGGGCTTAAAGGAGGCAATTGTTTCCATAGATGAATTTACAACGAAAGAAAAATTCCCATATATCAGTGAAGAGGAAAGAAATGAAATGGATATTTTAATTTATAAATCCTACTTAAGAAAGGAAGCCATTTATATATCCTATTATTATAAAGGAAAAATAAAAGAGATATGTGATGTCGTATGCAAGATAGACGCAGTCAATCATAAACTATTTTTGATGATTCATGGTTCTATTCCCTTTGCATCCATTACTCAATTAAGACTTAAGGATGCAATCTGAAATCTTTTATTGTTTATAAAATTGAAAAGTGGTATTATAAATAGGAACTTATTTAGGAGTTGGTGTAAATTATGTATGATGTTATTGTTGTAGGGGCAGGTCATGCAGGCTGTGAGGCTGCAATGGCAGCTGCTAATATGGGTCTTAAGACCTTACTCGCTACAGGAAATTTGAATATGACAGCATCTATGCCATGTAATCCATCGATTGGTGGCCCTGCAAAGGGTGTAGTTGTTCGTGAAATTGATGCCTTAGGTGGCTATATGGGTAAGAACGCAGATTTATGCCAAATTCAAACGAAGATGCTAAATCGTAGTAAGGGACCTGCCGTATGGGCTTTAAGATTCCAATGTGATAAATTGCTTTATGCAAGAGAGATGCTTAAGCATTTAAAAACAGTAAAGAATTTGGATTTAGTAGAAGGTATTGTTGAGGATGTTTTAGTAGAGGATGGTAGCGTTAAGGGTATTACCCTAGAGAATGGGGAAAGTATATATTCGAAGGCTGTTATTTTAACTACAGGCACATACCTTGATTCAAGAATTTTAAGAGGACACTGGACAAGCAAGGAAGGTCCAGATGGTCAAAAAACCTCTAAGGGTATTTCTAATGCTTTAAGAAGAATGGGCTTTACCATTCAAAGATTAAAGACAGGTACTCCTGCAAGAATTAAGGCATCTACGATTGATTTTTCTAAGGTAAGTGTAGAAAATGGTGATGAAATCACTTGGCATTATAGCCACGATAAGGGCTATGAATCCTTAACAGGTGTAAAGGCACCATGCTATTTAGCCTATACAAATCAAGAGATACACGATTTAATTCGTGCTAATTTAGATAAATCTGCAATGTATGGTGGAGTAGTTGAGGGTATTGGCCCTAGATATTGTCCATCCATTGAGGATAAGGTCGTAAGATTTTCTGATAAGGAAAGACATCAAATCTTTTATGAGCCTGAATCCTTAGAAATAGATCAGGAATATATTCAAGGCTTTTCTACCTCAATGCCAGTTGAGGTACAGGATAAAATGATAAGATTATTACCTGGCTTAAAGGATTGTGAGGTCATAAGATATGCATATGCCATTGAATATGATGCGATTGATCCACTTGAGCTTTGGCCAAGCCTTGAAACAAAGCTTGTAAAGAATTTGTTTACTGCAGGCCAAATTAATGGTACATCTGGCTACGAGGAGGCTGCAGGACAGGGCTTAATGGCTGGTATTAATGCAGGATTAAAGGTACAAGGTAAAGATCCATTAATCCTAGGTAGAGATGAGGCCTATATTGGTCTTATGATTGATGATTTAGTAACTAAGGGCACAAAGGAGCCATATCGATTATTAACCTCAAGAAGTGAATTCCGTCTATTATTAAGACATGATAATGCGGATTTAAGATTACGTGAAAAGGGTTATCAGGTTGGTTTAATAAGTGAAGCACAGCATGAAAGATTTTTACGTAAGGTGAAAGCTATAGAGGATACAAAGCAATTCTTTTTATCCCATAAGATTAAGCAGCAAATTGCAGATCCAATTTTGGAATCTGTAGGTTCAATGCCTCTAACGGAAAGTACAGCCTTAGCTTCAATTTTGAAAAGACCTGAGGTTACCTATAAGCATATTTTAGAAATGCTTGATAAGGAAGGTATCACTTTAAATATCGATTATGATTCTATAGATGAGGTACTTGAGCAAGTAGAGATTAGCTTTAAATATGATGGATACATTCGTAAGGCATATGAGATGGCTGCAAGAATGAAAAGCTATGAGGCTATGACGATTCCATCCGATATAAATTATGATTTAGTAGATAATATTGCCCTTGAGGCAAGGGAGAAGCTAAAGAAGGTAAGACCACTTACTATGGGTCAGGCTTCTCGTATTTCTGGTGTTAACCCAGCAGATATTTCTGTTTTATTTGTTTATGTTGAAAAATTAAGGAGAATGTAGATGAACTTTAAAGAGGAGCTTTTAAAACTAAATATTGAATTGAGTGATGAAGCCTCTTCTAGGTTTGATCTATATTACAAGAGATTAATAGCAGTAAATGAAGTGATGAACCTAACGGCAATAACAGAGGAGCAAGAGGTGTATAACAAGCATTTTTTAGATTCCTTAATGATTGTAAAGGCATTAGACTTAAATAAGGAATTTACCCTATGTGATGTAGGAAGTGGGGCAGGATTCCCATCTATTCCATTATCCATCATATCGGATAATGCTAAGGTTACCATCATTGATGCATTAAATAAGAGAATTAAATTCTTAAATGATTTGATTTTAGAGCTTGGCTTAAAGAATGTTATTGCTCTACACGAAAGAGCTGAGGATTTTGCTAAGACGAAAAGAGAATTTTTTGATGTTACAACCGCAAGAGCTGTCGCTAGATTAAATATATTATCTGAATTATGTCTACCATTAACTAAGGTAGGTGGCTATTTTATAGCTATGAAGGGCCAAGGCGGAAATGAGGAGATCAAAGAAGCCACTAAGGGAATTGAAATATTAGGCGGGCATGTAGAGAAGGTAATTTCATTGGAATTACCTGATAACGCGGGCGCGCGTGATATTATAATAATAAAAAAGGTAAAGGAAACTCCAAAGAAATACCCAAGAGCCTTTGCAAAGATAAAGGAGAGACCATTATAATGTATGAATTAGATCAAATTGTAAAAACAAAAAAGCCACATGTGTGTGGTTCTAATGAATGGAAAATCGTTCGTCTTGGTGCTGATATCAAGCTAGAATGCCAGGGATGTGGGCGTATAATTATGCTTGCGAGCTATGAATTAGATAAGAGAATAAAAAAATAACAAAGTGCCCTATTTGAGGGCATTTTTTAATATGAAAAAATAAATGAAAATTTTATAAAATTGTTGTTGACAATGAAAAATCACTATGCTACAATAAAAAGGCACTGCGACATTTCGCAGTTTGATATACATGGTCAGGTAGCGAAGAGGCTAAACGCGGCAGACTGTAAATCTGCTCCTTAGGGTTCGCTGGTTCGAAACCAGCCCTGACCACCATGATTGGGTCTTTGAAAACTATATATGACGAACTAAAACGTGTAGAATAAACGAACAAGCAATTCTTTTATTTTAAAGAAGAATGAGCAAAAAAGATTAAAACAAACAAAAATAAATTTTTGGAGAGTTTGATCCTGGCTCAGG
>JAFPSY010000049.1:0-9330 GCA_017413585.1 Acholeplasmatales bacterium | reverse complement strand
GAAGCTGAAGATTTAAATGCCAATCCGGTTCAAAAGGAAAGAGATCCAAATGAGCCTATGGTCTTTACTGCATCTAGCTTAAAGGCAGTGGGTGAAGATCCTTTAGAGCAAAAGCGTAAGCAAGAAAAGATTCAAGCCTTCCTAAGAAGCTATAAGGATGAAGAAGAGGTTATAGAAGAAGAACCAGAAGAGGATATCGAATATGACCTTGTTGAGCCTTGGTATTGTCAGGCAAAGCCATTTATTAAGAAAAAGAAAAGGTATAATAATTATTAGAAATTGGCCTAAAGCTACTGCTTTAGGCTTCTTTCTTGAAAGAGTGAAAAAGCTATGTTAAAATAGGCTAAAAGTGGGGTGATTGCATGGAAAATCAGTTTTCTAGAGTAGATGCATTACTTGGTAGTAGTAATTTAGAAAAATTAAAAAATGCCAAAATTATCGTCTTTGGCATTGGTGGTGTTGGTGGTTATGTTTGTGAGGCATTAGCTAGAAGTGGCATATATAATTTTACCTTAGTCGATAACGATACGGTATCCATTACAAATATCAATAGGCAAATCATCGCAAATATGAATACTATAGGTCAGGATAAGGTAGCTATTATGAAGGATAGAATATTATCCATAAATCCCCTTGCGAATGTAGAAATTAAAAAATGCTTCTTTTTGAAGGAAAATTCTAATGAATTTGACTTTAAGAGCTATGATTATGTCATTGATGCAGTAGATACCATATTGGCTAAAATTGAAATCATTTTGAAGGCTAAGGAAGCCAATGTGAAAGTCATTAGTGCACTTGGTGCTGGAAATAAAATAAATCCATCTATGCTAGAGGTTACAGATATCTATAAGACAAGTGTAGATCCATTAGCAAAGGTTTTAAGAAAGAAATTAAGAGAATATAATATAAATAAGCTTAAGGTAGTATATTCTAGGGAAAAGCCATTAAAGCCTCTATATTCTTTAGATAGTAGCGATGTAGTAAAGAAAAATATACCAGCCTCCTTAGTTTTTGTTCCTGCAGCAATGGGTTTAACTATTGCAGCAGAGGTAATAAAGGATTTGACTGGTATAAAAAATGATAAGCCAGGAGCTTAAAAGAGACATTTGTCTCTTTTTTTCTTTATTTGATTTTTATTAAATTGTCTCCCATTTTATAGGTAAAGTCCTTTGTTTCTAGGGCTGGCATAACTAAAGAAAAGTAATCATAAGAAATTGTAAGTGGGTCTTCTTTACAATCATTTTTAGAAATCCACCATATAATGATTTCTAATAAGGATGAGGATAAATGGTTTAATAAGACATCCTCTCTTATATTCTCTGCCTTATAATAAGGCATCATTCTTTCAGAAATTAAGGAATCTAAATGTAATCTTAATCTATTTAAGAAAATATCATTGGATTCTCCCTTTAATATGGCCTTAAGTAAATCCTTATCCTCCTTAAAATGGAGTAAGGTATGATTAATAATAGCTAAGAAGGATTCATCTCCAAAGCTATGTGTTTGTTCTATCTTTGGATTTAAAACATGAATAAAGATATCATCTACTATAGATTTTAATACCTCATCCTTGGATTTATAATGCATATAAAAGGTTGTTCTACCAATATAGGAGGTATCTAATATATCTTGTATTGTAATAGAGGAATAATCCCTTTTTTGAATTAATTCTTTAAAGCCATCCTTAATTCTTTGAATGGTTTTCTCTTTTCTTAAATCCATAGCTTCCTACTTTCTGAACAATTTGTTCCGTTTCTATATATCCCTTGTTTAAAGTATATCATATTTGATATAATAAATGTGAACAAAACGATAAAAATGTTCATAAAGTAAAGGGGTGTATATTATGGGATGTTTTGTTGCGCCTGTTACAGAGGCAATTGTAGTTACTGCAGCTGCATTAATTGTTAAGCATAGGGAAAAGAAAAATGCAGACAAGATGCAAGGTATAGCGAAGGAAGATAAAAAGAAGGATACCATATCCACAAGATTACTTCGTTTATCTAAGCTATTATTCGGTGGAGGAATTCTATTAATTTTTGAGCACATATGGCATGGAGAGGTAATTCCATACTTCCCATTCTTTACTGCAGCAACAGAAGGTAGCGAGGCAGTAAATGAAATGCTACATGAAATTGCAACAACAGGTATATTAATGGCTGTATTATGTACTCTTGTTTGGGGCGTAGTTGAAATTATAAGATATAAGCTAGATAAGCAAAATGAAAAAGAGGCTGTATTAGAATAATGACCTTACTAATTACTGTATTTGCAGCCATCGCTTCTACAATACTTTGGTATAAATATGACAAAAGAAAGGAATATGCACTAAGCGCATTGCTTTATATGTTTTGGGGTGCAACCTTGATGTGGCTGATTGATGCCATCGTAAGCTTCGCGAAGGAAGGTAGCGCGTTCTTTATGCCTTTAGCTGGTGCAACTGTAGAGGAAACGGTAATCAATCAGCAGGAATTTTTCTATAACCAAATGAATGATTTATACTTAGGTATTGCAGTTATAGCATTAGCATTAATTATTTGGGTTATTATTTTATTGATTAAGGATCCAAAGCATTTATATAGAAAGGAAGCAAAATAAAAAAGCACTTCGTGTGCTTTTTTTTCTATTCCTCGGCATATCTTTCTATAATATCTTTAATAATAGGATAATCCGATTTTAAATTGATGGTATCAATTTTATCATCGATGAAATCAAAGATTTGATTTAATATATTTTTTCTTTCTGCAAGCTCATTACGATTTAAGTCCATGAATTTATTATATTTTTCTCTTGCATCTCCTACCATACCATCATATAAATCTAATAATATATCGTAATATAATACATAATCCTCAAATACACCAAATTCTGCATCACCAAAGAGATCTCTTGCACTATCTAAATCATTAACTAAGAAATAAAATGTCATAAGATAATATGCAGCTTGGGCTTTTTCTTTGCCATTTGGGGATTCCTTATATATTTTTTTGTAAAATTCAATACCACCCTCATAATCTCCTGCTTGATAGAATTCCTCAAAGCCCTTGCTTTGGGATTTCATAGATACAGAAACATTAAATATAAATATAATTAATAGGATAACTGCAACACCGCCAATGGATAATCCAGTAATGGCAAGTGCACTAATTTTCATTTCTGCACCCATAAAGCCTAAGGTAATTGCAATTAAGGATAATATAATAATGATTCCTAAAAGAATCTTTTTAAGCTTTGACATAATATCATCTCCAAAATAATACTTGTATATATGATACCATATATTTTTAAAAATTCAATTTTTGGAGTAATAAGCTTAAAGTGTTTTTTCTTTATTAAATATGGTATAATCAATATACAATATACGAATGGGAGGTATATACTATGAAGGATTTAAGGGAGAATACATCCATAGTTGATTTAAAGGCTGAGGGAGATACTGGTGAGGTTATTGTTGAGGTTATACCAGAATTTAAAAAGCCAGACTCTACAGTAGATGAAAAAACAAGATTAAGGATTGAGGCCTTAGATAGAGAAATTGCAAAAAAGAGAAAGATGATCGATATAGAGGATGCATTAATCTATAATCTTACCGATCATAGTGATTCTATTGACCGTGCGATTGCTGCAAGCGTTGGTGTTTTAGCTGCAGTATTAGATTTATTCTTAGTCGATAAGCTAGATATATCTACAGGTACTTGGACTGAGGCTGAGGCCATAGAGTTTGTGGATTCCTATTCGAATAATAAAATTGTTAAGGACACAAATACAGAGGGCTTATTAAAAAGTGTTTCAAGTCAAATGAGTGGTGGAAATACGGATGGATTATTCCCATCAGGAAGTACACTTCCAGAAAAGCTTATTTATGGTACAATTAACTGGTTTACATCCTTAGTTCCAACAGATACAAAGCTAAATGGTCCAATGAATGCTTTACTAGATGGTATTAGAGATTCTAAGAGTAGTGTAAAGCTTATGAGTAAGACGAATGTTAGCGAAGGTATTCATAAGGAGATATCTAGTGGTGGATTAAATCTTACACAGGGCTTGACCATTACGAATTTTGCTAAACAGACACTACCTGTATTATTAAATGAATGCTTAGTACGTGCTTTCTATTTTATTCATAGATTCTTCCAAGAGGTGAATGATAACCATATAACCTCCGTAAGAGATTTAGTTTTAATTGATTGGAAGTCTACTATACCATTTAAAAACAGAACTGTAGTAAGAATGCTTACGATTTCTACAGCAGTATTTAGTGCACTAGATATTGCAGCCTCAACGATAGGTAGTGCTATGGTTGCTGAGGGTAGTATCTATAAATTTTTAAATAATTTCGTATTACATATTAATTTTATAGGTGCAGCAAGAGTTGTTTTAGCCTTAGGTGCAGACCTATATATGGGCGCAAGGCTTGCAAGAGAGCGTCAAGCTAGAAGTGAAATGATTGATGAAATGATTAAGCTTGAGAATATGAAATTATCCTATAAGCAAAATGATGTATGGGTTAAGGCTAAAAATACCGAAGAGGTTATTAATGAATCCTATGCCATGATATCTGATGTAGATGCCATGTATAGACAATCGATTATGGAAACAAAGGAAGATTTAAGAAAAATAGGAGATTCCTCCTATGGTATTGATGAAAAGAACCCAGGCTTAAAGGATGATATATTCAATGTTATTCATTGGGAGTAAAAAATGGATAAGGAATTAGATAATTATGATCTTGCAGTCAAAGAATCTGAGGTACCTGAAATTATTGGTAGTCAGTTTAGCATTATGCAAGAATATAAAGAAAATTTAGATATTGCCAAAAAGAAGGCTTTAGATGCTCAGGTACAGGCTTTAGGCTCAAAGGAAAAGAAGACAGGTGTTTTTAAAAATAAAACAGCGATTGAATCCTTACAGGAGACTACATTATCCTTAGCCGATGCCCAATTAATTGCAGCAGAGGCTCAGGAAAAATCCTTTGAATACCAAAAGAAGCTTGCTGAAATCACCAAATACTTATTTGGCCTTGGAGTTTCTAATATTGCAGCAAACCGTATCGTTGTAAAAGAGCTTGAAATGAGGCTTAAGAATGCAAGCGAGGATGAAATTGATTCTTTAGCAAGAGAAGAAATTAAAAATTTAGTTCGTGAGCTTAAGATGCAGGAGGATGTTATGCAAAAGCAATCCCTCCTAAATGAAAGAATTCATGAGCTTGATGAAAAAATGAATTCCTATTTTAGGGAGAATGAAGAGAAGGATTCCTATATAAAGGGATTAGAAAATAAGATTTTAGATTTAGAAGAAGAAATTCATTTTTTAAAGGAAGAGAATGTAAAAAGAAAAAGAATGGATAATGATAAGAAAAAGAAATATATGTTCTATTCTTTCATTGGATTTTCCATCCTTTTAGTAATTACATTTATTTTAGTGATAATTGCTCTATGTAAATAGAGCTTTTATTTTCTTTTGGTTACAAAAATAAAACCATTTGTATCGTTTTAGAATTCTCTTATGAAAGTCAAGTATGAAAGTAGCATTATAAAAAATATTTATAATTTTACCTAATTTTAAAACAATATAAAAAGATTACTAAAGTGTTGCAAGTGCAACACATTTTTTATGATTTTGGGTATATAATACGCTTACACGATGATAAACAAGGCTAATTTTGGCATTAAGGAGGTAAAAGGAATATATAAATTATATTTAAGGTGTATATGAAAATTGCAGGATTTGATAAATTATCCTTATTAAATTATCCCGATAAGGTTTCCGCTACTATCTTTACAAATGGATGTAATTTTTTATGTCCTTATTGTCAAAATAGTGCACTGGTATTAGATGCTAACGAAAATGAGCTAATACCTGAAGAAGAGGTACTTTCCTACCTAAAAGAAAGAAAAAAGCTTTTAGATGGGGTTTGTATTACTGGGGGAGAACCTACAATACAAAAGGATTTGAAAGAGTTTATTCGAAAGGTAAAGGATTTAGGATTATCCGTAAAGCTTGATACGAATGGTTCTAATCCAGAAGTGATTAAGGAATTACTTGATGAGCACTTAATCGATTATATTGCGATGGATATTAAAACTGTATTTAGTAAATATAGTGAGGTTGCAAACAGGAAGGTTGATATAGATGCATTAAGAAATTCTATTGAGCTTATTAAAAATGGTAATATAGATTACGAATTTAGAACCACAGTAGTTAAAGCCTTTGTTAGCTATGAGGATTTAGTTTTTATTCTAGATTATCTAAATTGTAAGAAATATTATCTTCAAAAATTTGAAGACAGACAAAGCAACATTGTTTATCATTTAGAAGCTTTTAGCGATGATGAGTTGAAAGACATTTATTCTAAATTAAAAGAAAAATATGATTTTATAAAAATTAGAGGGTTGAGGTAAAAAAATGTATAAAGTTGTAAAAAGAGATGGAAGTATAGTTGATTTTAATATCCATAAGATTTCTAAGGCAATTGAACAGGCATTTGATTCTGTAGATGTTAATTCTGATGCAGATGTAATTGATTTCTTATCCTTAAAGGTTACTGCAGATTTCCAAGCTAAGGTTGAGGATGAAAAGATTAGTGTAGAGGATATCCAAGATAGCGTTGAACGCGTATTATCTAAATCTGGATATAGTGATGTTGCAAAATCCTATATTTTATATAGAAAGCTTCATGAGAAGCAAAGAAGCATGAAATCTACAGTATTAGATTATAAAAAGCTTGTAGATAATTATGTACAAATTAATGACTGGAGAGTTAAGGAAAACTCTACAGTTACATATTCCTTAGGTGGTTTAATCTTATCCAACTCTGGTGCGATCACTGCCAATTATTGGTTAAGTGAAATTTACGATGAGGAAATCGCAAATGCACATAGAAATGCAGATATTCATATTCATGATTTATCTATGCTATCTGGATATTGTGCAGGATGGAGCTTAAAGCAATTAATTAAGGAAGGCTTAGGTGGAATTACAGGTAAGATTACATCATCTCCTGCAAGACACCTATCTACATTATGTAACCAGATGGTTAATTTCTTAGGTATTATGCAAAATGAATGGGCTGGTGCTCAAGCATTCTCAAGCTTTGATACATATCTTGCCCCTTATGTTAAAAAGGATAATTTGGATTACAAAGAGGTTAAGCAGTGTATTCAATCCTTCATTTATGGTGTAAATACACCTTCTCGTTGGGGTACACAGGCACCATTTACAAACATTACTCTTGACTGGACTGTACCTAACGATTTAGCTGAATTAAACGCATTAATCGGTGATGAGGAGCAGGACTTCAAGTACAAGGATTGTAAGAAGGAAATGGATATGATCAACAAAGCATTCATCGAAACTATGTGCGAAGGTGATGCGAATGGTAGAGGCTTCCAATACCCTATTCCTACATATTCTATTACTAGAGATTTCGATTGGTCAGAAACAGAAAATAATAAGCTATTATTCGAAATGACAGCTAAATATGGTACTCCTTATTTCTCTAATTATGTAAATAGTGATATGGAGCCATCGGATGTAAGAAGTATGTGCTGCCGTTTAAGACTTGACTTAAGAGAATTAAGAAAGAAGTCAGGTGGTTTCTTCGGTTCTGGTGAATCTACAGGATCTATTGGTGTTGTTACTATCAATATGCCAAGAATTGCATATCTATCTCGTACTAAGGAAGAATTCTTCTCTAGACTTGAGCGTATGATGGATATTTCTGCAAGAAGCTTAAAGATTAAGAGAAATACAGTTACTAAGCTATTAGATGAGGGCTTATATCCTTATACTAAGAGATACTTAGGAACATTCAATAACCATTTCTCTACAATCGGCTTAGTTGGTATGAATGAAGCATGCTTAAATGCTAAATTCATCAACATGGATTTAACTCATGTTGAGGCTCAGGAATTCACTAAGGAAGTATTAAACTTCATGAGAAATAAGCTATCCGATTACCAGGAAAAATATGGTGATTTATATAACCTTGAGGCAACTCCTGCTGAATCTACATCCTATAGACTTGCATCTCATGATAAGAAGAGATATCCATCTATTATTACTGCAAATTCTATGGATGATGTTCCATATTATACAAATTCATCTCATCTACCTGTAGGATATACATCGGATATCTTTACAGCATTAGATGTACAGGATGAGCTTCAAACTTTATATACATCTGGTACAGTATTCCATGCCTTCTTAGGTGAAAGATTAGATTCTTGGAAGAGTGCTGCAAACCTAGTAAGAAAGATTGCAGAAAATTATAGATTACCATACTATACATTATCTCCAACATATTCTGTATGTAAGGAGCATGGCTATTTAGTTGGTGAGGTTAGTCAGTGTCCATATTGTAAGAAGGAAACTGAAATCTATTCAAGAATTACAGGTTATTATCGTCCTGTTAAGAACTGGAATGATGGTAAGCTTCAGGAATACAAGGAAAGAAAGACATATGATGTTGTAAATTCCATTTTCAAGGGTAAGAAATTTAGTGATGTAAAGATGATCGAAAAGAAGACAGAGGGTACAAGCGAAATCATTCTATTCGCATCTAAGACTTGTCCAAATTGTAAGGTTGCTGAGGCAATGCTTCAAAAGGCAGGAATCAAATACACTAAGATTATTGCAGAAGAAAATGTTGAAATGGTTAAGGAGCTAGGTATTAAGCAGGCACCTACTCTATCCGTTAACGGTGAAATGATCGTTAATGTTTCAAACATCAAGAAATATATTGGTGAAACATGTACGACACGATAATCATTGGCTCTGGAATGGCAGGTATGACTGCAGCCTTATATCTCTTAAGAGCAAATAAAAAGGTTTTAGTCATCGAGCAGGAGTCGATTGGTGGCCAGATTGCATCCTCTCCTAGGGTAGAAAACTATCCAGGATATAAGAGCATTTCTGGTACAGAATTAACCTCAAATTTATATGACCAAATTGAAGAGCTTGGATGTGAATATGAATTTGAAGAGGTATTATCCATTAAAACAGAGGGAGATATCAAGACCGTAGTTACCGATTTTTCTAGCTATCAAGCAAGAACAGTAATTATAGCAACCGGCGCAAAATATAGAAGATTAGGTCTTGATAGAGAAGAGGAATTCATCGGAAATGGTATTTCCTTCTGTGTTGCCTGTGATGGAGCATTCTATAACGATAGGGACGTATGTGTTATTGGTGGTGGAAACAGTGCCCTAACCATTGCCCTAGATTTAGTTAAAAACACAAAAAGTGTTACAATCATTCAGGATTTAGATAGACTTACTGGTGAGCCAATTAATGTTGAAAAAATATTAAAGAACCCTAAGGTAAAGGTTC
>JAFPSY010000048.1:0-4370 GCA_017413585.1 Acholeplasmatales bacterium | reverse complement strand
ATTATGATGGAGAATTATATTATAGTGATGATTATTTTAAGGTTGAATCCACTACATATAATCCATCCTTAGCTACAACCTCCTTAGGTCTTGCGATGGCATCCTTTCCAGCACAGGATGTTCTAGATGTTAAGGATTATTCCTTTAGGTATAAAAATGTATCGGATCTTATGGAAAAGTTAGGCTTTAGTGATTTATACGCTAATGATGATTTTAAGAAAAAGCCTACCGTATCCTCGCTTGGTGCCGTTTATGCAAACAAAAAATAGGCGATTACACCCTAATCGCCATAGGCATTAGAGGGGCAGGATACCAGCAGGAATGGACCTCAAACTGTAAGGTTGGGGATGGAATAGCTATACCTCACCACGAGGGCTTCCACGAGGGTAGTGATATCCTACTTAATGGACTAAAGTATTACATCAACCAAAAGTCGATTGAGGGTAAGATTAAAATTTGGTCTGTAGGCTTTTCTAGAGCCTCTGCAGTGAATAACCTAAGTATGGGAAGAATCGATTTAGCAATCCATAAGAAGGAATCTATATTACCTAGTAGTGTAACTATAGAAAAGGAAGATATTTATGCATATTGCTTCGAGGTTCCTATGGGGGCAAACCAAAAGGAGGAGATTTCACCTAGAAGTGAAATATATAATAATATCTTTAATATCATTAATGTATGTGACCCAGTACCTATGGTACCTATGGCAGGCTTAGGCTTTACAAGATATGGTATAGATATTTATTTACCTAATGCATTAAATGATTCGAATTATTTAAATGATTTAAATACAATTAAATCCTTCTATAACAAGCAAGCTGCCTCTAAGGACATTGGGCAATATGTTATTGATCAATTCGTTTATTATGGTGGCTTAGGTGAAAGAAAGACCGATTATTCTGGAGATGATGATTTAATTAATTTCCATGGTGGCTTCTTTATTATGGATTTATTAAATAAAATGATGGAAGAGGGTATAGAGGATAGAATCGCCTTTAAAAAGGATATCCAAGATGGCTTAATGAGTGCATTTGAAATGGTATTTCAAAATGACACGATGAGTGAATCCTTATCTCCATTATTGATTAGCTTTATATTCTCCTTGTTAGTTTCAGGAGATATTGATTATTTAATTGAAGAAATCATGCATAATCCTGAGAATTTCGTAAATGATTTAATGCCTATTATTAAAAATACAGTAGAGGTATCTACCTTATTAGTGAATGTTTCACCTAAGGAATTCTGTGATCAAATCAAGGGTATAATTACCGTATTAACAAAGGTATTCAATAAGCATTTATATTTATTATTCCCATTTGTTTCTATAAATAATTTAAAGGCGATAGCCCAAGCACATCAGCCTATCGTTTGTATGGCTAATTTATGTGCAATGGATCCAAATTATACAAAAAAGCCAATAGAATGTGATACCTATGGTGGATATTATTTATTAGAAATCAATTATCCATCTAGCCATGGCTATATCAATATTTCTATGGATGGAATAGATATCGCAAGAATATATGAGGGTAAGGTATATAATTTATCTATGTATACCTATGGTATATTAGATGATAAATTTATAGCCTACCTACCTAAAGGTCACAGCTTTACAGTTACATCTTCTAATACAGCCTATTCCCTAAAGGAATATAATCAAATGGAGTTTATCCTTAAGGATAAGGATCATAAAGTAATTCGTGATGAATTATCTGATGAAATTACATTAGAATTCTAATGATTTACTCTAAAATAAGGTGCCCTTTGGCACCTTTTTCCATCATTTATATTAAAGAGGGTTTATATGTCAAAGAATAACGAATTAAGCCAAATACATATTTCCTTGGTTTCTGATATGTATGGTTGCCCTAACCGCTGTCTTCACTGCTGGTTAGGTAACCTGCCCAATCATATAATGAAGGAAGAGGATGCTATATTCATTGTAGATGAATTTAAAAAATATTTTAAAAATATTACCTATTATAGCTGGCTTAGAGAGCCAGATTTTACTAGTGATTATAAAAATAGATGGATTATGGATAATAAGCTATCTACCATTAAGCCAATTCGCTTTGAGCTTGCCTCCTTCTATAGAATTGTAAGAGATAAGGAATATGTAAAATTTTTGAAGGAGGTAGGAACGCATGTAGTTCAGCTTACCTTCTTTGGGCTTAAGGATTTAACCGATAAATATGTTGGAAGAATTGGCGCATTTGAAGAATTAATAGAAGCAACAAAAATATTAAAGGCGAATGCAATAGAGCCTAGATGGCAAATATTTATAAATGAAGAAAATAAAGATGAAATTATAAAGGTAATTCAGCTTGGAGAAGAAATGAAGGTAAATAAGATATTTGTTCATGAGGGCTCCTGTGATGGAAATAATTTTAATCTATATAATATTAGAATCCATAAGGATGAAATACCTAATGAGATTATTCCCTATTATTTAGATTATGATGAGCGTTTAACAGAAGAAGAATGTGTACAAGTATTACTTAAGGATGAATCCCATTATGTTCCATCCTATAAGGAAGAAATCGTAATCAATATCACCTCAGATTTTAATTTGTATTTTAATTATACAAGCCCAGATGGTGCATGGCTCATTGGAAATATAAAAAAGGATTCCATGAATTTTATTGTAAAAAGAATTCTTTCAAATGATGTTTTAGCAACAGAAATTGCTAAAAGCATTACCTTGAGTGAATTAGCAAATACCTATGGAGATCGTAATTCAAAAAGAGTATTTGCATTAGATGATTATAAAATGTATCTATTAAATAAGCACTTATATGCATTACAAAATGAAAGGCATCTTTGATGCCTTAATATTTTACCTCTTTTTAGCAGCATAATTTGCATAATCTTGCATATTATAGTTAAATAATCGGTATTATAAGCAACATTTTGCAAATTATAGAAAAAATAGTAAATATTTAGTATTACCTCTAAGTTCTTCACTAACAAGTTTAAGCCTTTCATCTTTTAATTCCTCGGAATTAGGATTATAATACAATATGAAAAACCTCCTTAATTTTAAAAAGTTATCTGCCAATAATATTATAAAATAAAGAGGTTTTTCTTTTCACTTTCACCAACCATATATTTTAGGGGATGGGAAACCATCTGCCAACCACAAAATGGAAGAGGTAACAACCTACCAACCTTATATTTTAAAGAATCGCTTTAATTAGGATTAGCATCGCAAGATGCTTTAAAAATTACAACAGAGTTTGAATGATCACCATAGATTTTATCTATGGTTTTCTTTTTGAAAACATTTTATTCCACACAATGTTTATAAAAATGTAACGTTTACTTGACAAGATAAATTTTTATTATATAATTAGTTTTAGTTAGGCTTTTGCCTTTCAAATAAAGAATAATCAGGAGAATTATTATGGAAGAAATTAAGCAGCAGTTAAAGGATTTTATCGTAGATGAATTAGGTGTAGATCCAAACGAATTACAGTTTGATACTCCTTTATTTGGTGAGGGAATCGGTCTTGATTCTATTGATTCTATCGAAATTATCTCTTTTGTTGATGAGACTTTCGGTGTATCTATGAATGGTGTTGACAAGACTAACTTCTTATCTATCGATACTATCGCAGCATACGTTGCTGATCATCAGTAATATAATTACTGACAAATAGACAACCCGTTTTTCGGGTTGTCATTAATTTTGTACGCGCGTGTAAAGTTGACTTTACTCAAGGAGGAATATAAAAATGACAGAGAATAAAAATCGTTGCGTAGTTACTGGTTTAGGTACCATTAACGCAATTGGAAATAATGTAGAGGAGGCATGGAAGAATGCCTTAGATTCCATTACTGGAATTAAGAATACAACTACAGTAGACACAAAGGATTGTTATGCGACACTTGCAGCTGAGGTGCACTGTGATTGTGTAAATCACATTGAGGGTACAGAGGAAATGGATCGTTCCTCTAAGCTTGCGATTAAAGCAGTTAAGGAAGCATTAGAAGATGCAAAGCTTGCTGACTTTAAGGATGATACAAGAGTATCTGTAATCTTTGGCTCTTGTGTTGGTGGTGCTGTATCTATTGATCACTACTATAGAAATGAAAAGCCAGAGAATGATATTGTTAAAATGCCAATTTCAGCTATTGCAGCTAACGTTGCAGGATATGTTCATGCTGGTGGTGTTGTAACGAATATTGCAAATGCTTGTGCAGCAGGTACAATTTCTATTGCATATGCTTGTGATTTAATTCGTGCTGGTAAGGCAGATATCGTAATTGCTGGTGGTTCTGATGCATTCGCATCTGTACCATATGCAGGCTTCTTAGCCTTACATGCATTAGATGCCAATCCATGTAGCCCATTCAACAAGTGCTCAGGT
>JAFPSY010000047.1:0-2124 GCA_017413585.1 Acholeplasmatales bacterium | reverse complement strand
TACCCTCCATTTGAGCCTTTGCTTGTGCTTCTGCATATTCGATATCTCTATCATCGATAACGCCATCCTTATTGGCATCTCCAACCTCTCTAAGCTTTTCTTGGTGCCTTTTTATTCCTTGAATAGAGGTTACTACAGTAATTAAACCAATACCGCCAAAGATAACTAAGAATATTACAGCTATTACATTCGATGATGGTGAAAAATCATAAATACTAGGGCTTAATAAGCTTACATAAATTTCATATTTCTCACCCTCATGAACGGTATAATCACCATTGACATCTAAATCATCATCGCCTGTACCATGATATACCCTTCCTCTAGCATAATATTCAAAATCATAGGCCTCATAGGTAGAAGAATAATCATGTGCCTTCCATGTATATGTTACGGTTGCGGTAGTTGCTGTCTTAAATAGGAATAAAAACAAAAATACACCAACAAATAATAAAACAATACCAACGCCAAGCTTTTGCTTGTAACTCATAGGCTTACTTGGGGTTGCCCCATATCCACTATCTATAGAGCTTCCACTAACGTAGACATGCGTTGAGTGGTAGCTTGAGTGTGAATGGTAGCTTGAGTGCGAATGATAGCTTGAGCTGTGTGAGCTATGCCCACCATGAAATCCTCCGCTGTGTCCACCACTATGTCCTCCGTGAAATCCTCCCATAATCTTTTCCTCCTTAATACTTCTTCTCTGGTCTTATTTTTCTAAGTAGATAATAATCTAATTCATCCTTCATATTCTCAGGCATCTTTCTTTCAATTGGAAAATATGCCGCATTAATCCATCTTTCAGATAAATTAATAATGAAGGTATAGGTTTTAATATAATTGGGCTCACTCAATCGTTCAATCACATCATTATGTGAATGGATAGTAGCTCCACCCTGCTTAGCAAGCCTTGCAAAGGAAATCGATGGAATTCCTTTATCTGCAAATGGTGTTGAATCTGAGGAATATACTCCCTGGTATACATGAATAGGGAAGCCTAATTCCTTAGATGTATATTCTATATTATGAATAATACTTACATCTCCTGTAACACAGGCTATATCATAGCCTAGGGTTACTGCAACCATATCTATATTAATATTTAATACGATTTTTTCAAGCTCATTCTCATGATTACTTACATAGGCTTTACTTCCAAGTAAGCCCATTTCTTCGCTTCCGCACCAAATAAACCTCAAGGTTCTCTTTGGTTTATTTCTCATATAATATTCATATAATTGCAATAATGTAATTACACCAGTCCCGTTATCATATGCTCCCTTAGAATAGGAAACACTATCATAATGTGCAGTAAATGTAATGATTTCATCTTCAATTTCACCCTTAATTTCAGCTACTACATTTCTAGAATTTCTTTTTAAATCCTCAGTAATTAAGGTTAAATTGGCCGTTTTATAGCCACTCGCTAATATTCTCTCAGCATCCTTCATTCTTATCATTACTGTTGGAATATAGCCTTCCTTATAAAAAGGCTCTCTATTTAGATATGGATCTAAATCGACATCCTTATTATTTTTATATACATCTCCTGTAGTTGTAATAAAGCCTAAGGCTTTTTCCTTTATAGCCTTCATATAGGCTTGATACTGTACTCTTTTTCCTGGCGTTAAAATGATTTTATTACATAAATTCGTCATTTTCAATTCTTCTATAGAGGATATAGAAACTATCTCTCCTGTAACAGCCTCAGGATTCGTATTACCACTATAGCCTGAGCCCTTACATTCAATTTCATGCTTCCCATCAAATACAAGCTTTTCTTCTTTAATGTTCGATGCATCAACTAAGAATTCTTCTATACTTGCAGTACCGCCTAATCTTTCTATTTCCTCTTTAATTAAATTAGAAGCCTTCTCCTCTTCTATACTTCCACCAGTTCTTACAAAATAAATATTCTTTAAAAAATCAAAGCTATGATAGTTTTTCATATACTCTCCCTTAACTTATATTATCTATATTCAATAAACCAAAATTAAAGCCTAATTCCTTGGCCTTTAAATACCATTTACTGGCACGATCATCATCCTTATAATCATATTCATAGATCATACCTAGTAAATAGAATGCCTCACCCTTCCATTGGTCTATTGCCTCATTCTTTTC
>JAFPSY010000046.1:0-7362 GCA_017413585.1 Acholeplasmatales bacterium | reverse complement strand
GTCACGACAACCAATTAAATCCTTGAATTTTAATGCACCAAATTCTGTAGTACCCTTAATAAGCTCTTGGGCATTATTATTCCATACGTTTGTACCATGGGATAGACCTGAAATCTTTACAAGCTCGGCGAAGGTGGATGGTAATGTTTCTATTAGCATACCACGAACAAAGTTCGTTCCAAGCTCAGGGACTGCAAAGGATGCAACCTTAGAATCAATATCCTCAGGGGTTACACCAATAACACTTGGGTCATAGAATAGACGATATAGGTTTTTATCATCAATTGGAATATCCTGTGGCTTCGTGAATGGGAAATCCTCCTGATGCTGATGTACATAATCCATGAAATATTTAATTAATGTTGGATCATCGTGACCTAGGATATCGAATTTTAATAAATTCTGTTCGAAGGAGTGATAATCGAAATGTGTCGTTCTCCATGGGTTTTCAATATTATCTGCAGGGTATTGTACTGGAGTTACATCATAGATATCGACATGATGTGGTACAACAACAATTCCACCTGGGTGCTGTCCTGTAGATCGTTTAACACCAATTAAATAGGAGCCTACACGGTCCATTTCACAATCTCTCATCTCAATTTTTTGTCTTTCACAGAAGCCCTTAACATAGCCATAGGCATTCTTATCCGCAATAGTTGCTACAGTACCTGCACGGAATGCATTTTCAGGACCGAATACGGTTCTTACATATTCATGAGCCTGTGCTTGATATTCTCCTGAGAAGTTTAAATCGATATCTGGTGTTTTATCACCATTAAAGCCTAAGAAGGTTTCAAATGGGATATCATGACCATCCTTAGACAAAGGTGCACCACATACAGGGCATATTGCATCATCTAGGTCATATCCTGAATCAACCTTTTGTAAGGCCTCCTGGAATGGCTTTTCTAAATCGGTTAGTCCAAATTCATCGATTTCATCCTTTCTCATTTTAAATGTATGGAAGTGACACTTCTTACATCTATAATGAGGGGCAAGAGGATTAATTTCAGAAATATTCATCATGGTCGCAACTAAGCTTGAACCAACGGATCCTCTAGATCCTACTAGATACCCATCCTCTAGGGATTTTTTTACCATTAAATGACAGATATAATAAATGGATGCATATCCATTCGAAATAATACAATGAAGCTCATGGTCTAATCTCTTTTTAACAATTGGATGTGGATTTTCACCATATAGCTCCTTACATGTTTCATTTACAATTCTTCTTGTTTCTGCCTCAATTGATTCGATATGTAAGAAATTATTCTTAAATTCATCATCCCTTGGAGCGTACATTTCCTTATGGAAGGCAGGCCATTTTTCAATGGAATCTGCAATTAAATTCGTATTTGTTACAACAATTTCATAAGCTAAATCCTTACCCAAGAAGGCAAATTCCTCAAGCATTTCATTCGTTGTACGAAGATGCATCTCAGGAGTTGAATTATTTAGGAACGCTCTTTTTAATGGGTGAACTCCACCACCAATTTGAGGTACCTCAATTAAGATATCTCTATATCTTTTTAATCTAGGTCTTAGGTAGTGACAATCGCTTGTCGCAACTACAGTTTTACCCATTTCCTTAGAGATACGAATAATCTTTTGAATAACCTCTTTAATTCTTGCCTCAGGCTCAGGGAATTCAACATAATATTGCTTATAAGCTAAAGGTGGCTGAACCTCGATATAATCATAATAGGAAATAGCTTCCCTTAATTCCTCTTCACTTCGATTTAAAGCCATTTCGAATACCTTACCATTTGCACATCCACTCGATAATAAAATACCCTCTCTATGGCTATCGATAACGCTCTTTAATACTCTAGCCTCATTTTCCCACATGTGATTTGTCATCGCATCCGATAGGATCTTAAACATATTCTTATAGCCCTCTGGAGTTTTTGCGATGATGACAATATGATATGGAATGACATATCTAAAATGTACATCAGGATCAATAGTAGAATTTATATCCTTATAGTTTTCAATCTTTTTATTATATAAATCCTGAAGCATTTGAATGAAGCATAATGCAGTAACCCTCGTATCATCGGTTGCTCTATGGTGATGCTCTTGCTTTACCTTAAAGTATTTACACATGAACTTTAAACCGAAGGCCTTAACCTCATCATGATATCCTACACGGAATAGATTCAAAGAATCGATTACAGGGAAATCAATAGCCTCAAGCCCAAGCCTCTTCATATCTCTATAAATCATACCCACATCGAATTTTGCATTGTGGGCAACTAAAATGGTATCCTTACAGAATTCTAAGAATTCAGGTAATACGATATCTATTGTTTTAGCATCCTTAACCATATCATCCGTAATAGAGGTTAATTCTGTAATCTTTTCTGGAATATGCATTAAAGGATTAATGAATACCTCAAAAGAATCGACAATAGTGCCTCCTCTTACCTTGTGGGCTGCAATTTCAATGATTTCATCATAGCTTTGCGATAATCCTGTTGTTTCAATATCGAATACAACATAGGTTGCATCCCTTAAAGGAATATCCTTTTCATTAAAGGTAATGAAATATTTATCATCCTCTACTAAGGATAATTCTGTACCATAAATTGGCTTAAAATCTGGCATTTTTGCAATCGCATGATCTACATCTGGTATAGCATAACATCCATTATGGTCTGTAAATGCCATAGATTTCCAGCCCCATTTATTCACTAATTCAATATAATCCTTAGCCTCAGTAATACCATCCATATTACTCATCTTGGTATGGCAATGTAATTCAACTCTCTTTACTGGGGCATCATCCATTACCTCTTCAATATGATGTACACCAAGTAATTGAATATTATTTGCATTTATAGTAATTCTATCGGAATAGGTATCAAATTGGGCATTACCTGTAACATCCAAAATGGAATTTACCTTAATACCATTATCTCCTAAAAATAAATCCTTTTCCTTTTCTCCTCTTAACCATTTTGAAACAACAATAGAATCCGTTTCATCCGTAATCTTCAAGGTCAAAAGAGAGGATTTAGCTAAATCCTTTACCTCTAAAGCAAATACATATCCCTTAATTCTAAAGATAGCCTCTCCTTTGGTATGTAAATATTCCTGTAATCCACTTTGTGTAACTGGAATAGCCTTAATTGGAGTATAGTTATCTGGAATAGAGGTTCTTCTATATTTCTTTTGCTCTTGAACCTCTTTATTAAATTTCTTTGCCTGCATAGCCTCCTGTCTTTGCTTAGACAAGGTCTCTTCAATTTCTGAATCTAAGGCCTCAATTTGAGCCTGAATGGATTTTTCCTCATCCTTCTTTGCAGAAACCTTAACATTAAGGCCATATTCCGCAAAGCCTTCTTCAACAACAGGACATAATTCCTCAACACCTAAGGCATCATAGGCAACAGAGAATTCAATTTCATTTCCTGTAACTATAGAATCGGATAATTGTAGGCTCTTGAAATTCGAAGCCTTCTTATATAATTCCTCTAATATATGAGCTAAATAGCCCTTTAGCTCATCCTCTGTTAGGGTTTCATCCTCATAGCCAAAGGAAAAATCTAAAGATAATCCTAAGGGTTGAAAAATATCCTCTACGATTTTCTTTAAGCTCATATAGGTATCATAATCAATTGCATAGGTTAATACGAAGGAAATATTTAATTTTTTAGAATTCTTTTTTAATACTGCTTCATCAATTCGGATATCATTATCACTATTTAAGATATTCTTTTCCTTTATTGCATCAATAATTGTCATTTTTATCTCCTTCCTACCCTTACTGCACGAATATGCGTAAATGTAAATATTGTATAAATTAAGGTAAATGCCATACCTACATATAATAACCAAAAGGCACTAAATGCCATATCGAACCATAAAAAGACAAAATAGATTAGGGTATCATAAAGAACTAGCTTAATACGGAATCTTCTTTCAATTTTAGGGTTCACTAAAAATGCTAGGAAATAGCATCCAACAAGCGAAATCAAATAATAAATTAAAATATTAACAAAATCAGAAAAAAAGCATACAGCTCTATAATTAGCCTCTCCTGCTTCTATACTCTTAAAAACCAATGATTCAAAGCTTTGTCTCATTAAAATATTACCATTTCTAATTTCCTCTAAGGAAAAATTAGAAATGGATAAATCCTTATAATCAACCTTACCTAAATGGATATTACCATAATACATATTCGCATTTTCCATTCCGAATACCAAAACAATACCATCATATAATGTATTGTTCATATAGGCATTATCATTGAAGGATATAAGTGCATATTCCATCTCTATTTTTTGGTGCGAGCCTAAAAGCTTATCGTTATCATAGCTTGCATCATTAATCTTTCCACTATAGATTAAGGAATCGCTAATTCTTGTAGCTTGATTCTTCCCAATACTTACCTTACCCATATCAACTAAGGCTAATAATAGGGTAGTAAGAATAAGGAAGGATATGAACCATCCAAAGATAGAATGTAGGTGGTCCATAAAATACATACCTAAAAAGGATGGATGAGATATTATATTCTTAAGTTTTCTATACATAATAGCTTTCCTCCTTTTTTTAAACGCAAGCCCATTATACCAAAAAAACAATTATTTTTATAGTACTATAAAATATCTTTAACTTTTCACTTTCATTCATAAAAACTTTAAAATATAATTATGCTTGAGGTTGATATTATGAATTACTTTACGAAGGATAAGCCCTATAATACACTCAACGAGTATTATAGGAAGACTTATGGACATAAAATAGCTAAAATATCTCTAAATGCTAATTTTACCTGCCCAAACAAGGATGGTAAAAAGGGGTATGGTGGATGTATATACTGCTCTAAGCTAGGTAGTGGAGATTTTGCAGGCAATAAGGAATTGCCGCTAGATAAGCAATTTATAGAGGTTAAAGAGATAATTTCTAAAAAATGGCCCAATGCCAAATATATAGCCTATCTTCAGGCCAATTCCAATACCTATGGAGACATCCAACATTTAAAGGAAATATACGAAAAAGTTTTAAATATAGATTCCGATATCATAGGACTTGACATTGCAACTAGGGCAGACTGCATAAGTGAAGATATTGCATCCTACCTAGGTAAGCTAAATAAAACGAAAAAAATCACCGTAGAGCTTGGGCTTCAAAGTGCGAATGATGAAACAAAAAAGTTCATCAACCAAATGGAAACCAATGATGAATTCATTTCTGCTATAAATTTACTTAGACATGAAAATATTGATGTTGTATTACATATCATCAATGGACTTCCGAATGAATCTAAGGAAGATATGCTAAAAACCATCAAATTCATTAATACCTTAGACATTCAAGGAATTAAATTCCATTCTTTATTAATCTTAGAGCACACGAAGCTTGGATCTATGTATAAGGAAAAACCATTTAAGATATTAACCCTAGAAGAATATGTTGATATCGTAGTCGATCAAATCTGTCTATTAAGGGATGATATCATCATTCATAGGCTTGCGGCTGATGGTGTTTATTCTGATTTAATTGAACCAAAATGGACCATGAAAAAGATGGTGGTCATGAATGAAATCGATAAGAAATTAAGAAATAATAAATTATACCAAGGCATAAAATATGAGGGATAGCTATGATGGCCATCCCTCATTTAATATAGAATATTTACCATTAAATAATTCCATATATACCTCTTCTGCAAGGCATGGGAATAATGGATAAATAATACGAATATAGGTAAATGCTTGATTCTTGGATATATTCTCTTTAAATAATATATTCTTATTAAAGGCTTTTAAAATCTCTAAATAGGAATATATATCCCCCTTATCTAAGGCTTCCTTAGTCATATCCGATAGCTTATGGAAATAATAATCTAAGCTTAAGGAATCTACTTCCTTAGCTCCCATAAGACATCTTTTCACATCCATAAGATAGCTTTTTAAATCCTCTAGATAATAGGTATCATAAAGTAATTCTTCATTATTCTTAGAGGATGAAACTAAAAATCTTATGGCATCACAGCCAAATTTATGAATATATTTATCCATATCCATTAAATTATGATTGCTTCTTCTTATTAGGCTATGGTGAATATCCATACATCCAGAAACAATAGATACATTTTGGAATAAATCAGGTAATGCGTAGCTTACCTCTTTTTTTATGATGTTATAGAATATGATAGGCATTAATAGGCTTTCTATAATCTTATCCTTAGGAATATATGCCTTTTTTATTGGTAAAAAGGATTCATATAATTCCTTTGTATCTAAAGAGAATAAGGATTCAATAGAGCCTATATCATCATAGATTAAGGATAATAATGGGCATAAGCCTTCCTTTATAAAGCTAGACATTGTACCTGAAATAGGACTACCAGATACCAATACATCAATAGATAATACAGGTCGAAATTGGCTAGAGAATAAATAAGGAAGATATTCCTTCAATGAATTGATTTTATTTTCTTCTTCCAAAAATGGAAATAATGCACCAAAGGGATCTAGGCTAGATAATAGAATCTCATGATTTTTATATTCATGGGATACTGTACCTATTAAGGATTCTGTGAAGGCTTCTATGATTTTTTCTCTTGCCTCATACCTTTCATAACCATCTAATAAATCTGAATTCATTAGAGTACCATCAGAGGCTATAATATCAATAGAATCAAAGCCCTCATTTAATACGAATAGGGCATCCTCACTATCGATGGATGGAATTCCTAAATATATTCTTTCATGATACATTTTGGATATGAATACAGGAATATCCCTTCCCGTTAGTGGATTTTTTGCAGAAAGTCCACTATAGGCATATAGAGTAGTATCACTATTTAAAAATTCATATACACTTTCCTTTTCATCTAAGGAAATATAGGAATCTATATCCATGAAATTAGGATTTAAGAATATATAGGATATTCCTCCCATATATTCTGGATTTTCCATTTCTATTTCTAATGCCTTACCATTACTTAAAAAGAAATCCACCTTAAGTAAGGATACAGGAGAAAGCTTTCCTATAAGCTCCTTTTTATATTCCTCTTCAATCGAAAGCTTTTCTATATCGGATGCGATTTGAGGAATTAATCCATCAATATCTAAGATGAAGCATTTCGCACCTGCCTTAGGCATACTTGCCTCATCTATAGCTTCATAAAGCTCATTATTTCTTTCATAGGATGGATTATATATTTTATATTTTATATAGCCTCTTTCATAAAGCTCGATAAAGGCATTTTGTAAAATGCCAATATATTCCTCTCCTCTCATAGAAATACATTTTTCATTTGAAATACCTATACCCAAATTACTCATTTGGTTATAAAAGATATCCTCCATGGTATGATCTAATACCTTATATAGCTTT
>JAFPSY010000045.1:0-8360 GCA_017413585.1 Acholeplasmatales bacterium | reverse complement strand
ATTCAAATTGTATTCTTAATCAATTTTAAAGATAAAATTTATAAAATAGAGATACAAATATTATGAATTTGTTTCAATAATGTTAAGAGATTCAATTAAATCAAATGCTTTAGAATCAAATGGACTATAAAGCTCTGCATTATCAAGAACTCTTAAAAATTCAGTTAATTTTAAATTATTTTCAAGTGTATAGGTCTTTTTATATTTTTGTCTTGCTAAAGCAAGATCATTTCTTGCATAGGAATAAATTTCTAAGGATGGAATCTTACTCATCGCATAGCTAATGTAATAACAAGGATTTTCTAATACTACTCTTTTCCAATAAGCCGTAGCGGTTGCCTTATTCTCACCATAAATGGCATCCATAATGGTATCATATCCACCTAAGGCATCTCCTGCTTCTTGATAATAGGTATCAAAATCAGCTACAGAAAGTGTATCACTAGAATGATATACCCTATATTCAAAATCATTGACCATAGTGGCTAAAATGATTACTCTACATGCATCTAATACCTCATCAATATGTAATACATCAACTACATTTTGTGTGAAGGATTTATCATTTTTGGAAAGCCATGCAAGGAATAATAATTCATTGGCTTGAGAATGAGTTTCTGCTAAATCGTAGCTCATTGCACCCGCTCCATTTACCTTGAAATTATTATAGTGACCAAATTCATGAATGAAGGTTAGTGTATTTTGGTAGCTTGGACCAAAATAGATAATCGGCTGATCTAAGGAATCCATATATAAATAGGTTGTAAATGCACCATCGATATTCGCATTATCTCCACCAAGCCTAATATAGCCATCATTCAAAATGAAATCTAAAGAATTCTTATAGGAATCTCCAATAAATGTACCATAATCCTTAATATCCTCCATCATCGTATTATAATTTGCGTTATGGAAGGAATTAATTCTATTCTTTTCCTCTTCGGTTAAGGCATTTACCTTATCCTCTCTCAAAGCCTTTAAATTTTGCATTAAAGGCAATACTGTATCCTTTACATAGCCATTAAAGGTAGATACCTCATTTGGAGTATATTCTCTTTCATAGATATCCTTATAAGCATAATCTATAAAGGAATCATAGCCTAATAGCTTTGCTTCCTCTTTATAATTTTTAACTAAGGCTAAATAGATATCTGCCGTATGATCTTGAATCTCATCATCTGTCAAATCTCTATAGCCCTTAACTAATTCCTCTTGCTTCTTTTCAAGCTCATAATAGGCATCAGGCTTTTTTGAATTGATAAGCTTTTGTATTTCTTCTTCTGTATAGCCTTGGAAGAATTGATCCTTATATGCAGAATCATACATATCCTGATATAGGCTTTCCTGCCATTTAGAAGCAAGGGCTACAATATCATAAAAATACATATATCTATCGTATGCAGAATCATCTCCTTGAGCATAATTGATATGCTCAATCGTTCTATAGGTTGCACAAGCATAAATTGATCTTTGAACGGATAGCCAAGATCCAACAAGCTCAAAATCATCCTTACCCTTTATAGCTTTTTCAAAGCGATCCATATTCTTTAATAAGGCATCATAATCTGCATCATTCCATGTATAACTTAAATCCTTCTTTACTCTTGTACCCTTACCATCTAGGATTAAGCATGAGGATAAGGATAATACACTTAAGCCTACAAAAGCTAAAGAAAGTATTCTTTTTGATAATTTCATATATACCACTCCATTCAAAAACAATTTTACCACAAATTATATGAATTTCCTAATATTCCTTTTTAGGAATTTCTTTTAATCCGTATTTTTTCATAAATGCCTTTAAATCATTATCATTTCTAATTAACATAACCTCATTAAATTTCTTAGTTCTTTTATCCTTGAATCCTGCAATTATCTCACCTGTACATATCGATTGAATTAAAATTGTAATTAAATTCTCTTTATCATATTCTTCTATATTTTCCTTTTTCTTAAAAAACATATTATTTCCTCCTTCTTTTAATGATATCTGTATTTAAGATATGTCCAATGAGTAAGCTTGATTTAGGATCATGCTCACCCATATTTTTTATAATTTCATCCTCATTAAAATTCGCATAACAATACATACATCTATGATTACAGGAATTATATGCACCAATATCTACAATCTCTTGGCACCCACAATCCCTTTCCTTCCATTTTTTAAAGGTTTTCTTTGTTAATCGATATACAAGCTCCTTAGATAGGCATTCGCCCCTTCTAAAGCCAAATTTTAATACATCATCCTCAAGACAGCTTTTAAGCCTGATATGATATTTTTCTTCTAATATCTTAAAGCCCTCTGCAAGCTTAATATATTCATCTTCCTTTATTTCATGGCATTTCATTTTGACATAATTTTTTCTTACATTTTTATAATCGTCCATGAAGGAAAAAATAATTTCATCGATATAGGAATCTAATTGCTGCATTAAATTATCTAAAGCCTTTAGATGGTATTCTACTGTATATATATCATTTAACAATATAGGGTCATATCTTAAAACGACATTTTCCTTACCTAGACGTTTCGATAATTCCTTAATAGATTCTAATATACATTTTTTATCAGGTACATTAACCTCAATATCCTTATGATACCCAGTTAAGGTAACCATAAAATAAATAGGCTTTTTAATTTTATCTAATATAGGAAGTACAGGGATAGGATTCTTTGTACAAAAGACATATAAATCGATATCCTCCTCATATATTCTAGATACTAAGCTTTTATTAAATGGATTTCTTACATCATAATATCCTTCATCGATTCTATTTTCTAACCATTTACTATAGAATGCACATATATCACATCTACCACTAATATTTAATATCATTTCATACCTCTTTTTTGATTATAGCATTAAATGAAATGGAAAAAAAGATGGGTAGTCTATAGACTACCCTATTAGTATTCTTCTACAGGAAATACATCCTCTGCATATTTAATCATATCACATACATGAAGTAAATCTAGGCTATTATCCTTCATTTCAATGAATCTATCTTTTATACAATCGATAAATTCCTTTCTATTAGACATATAGGCGATATCCTCAAAATAATCACTTAAATAATAGAATTCTAAATCTGTAGATTCTTTAATAATTTCCATAGTTAAATCGATATCTACAAGTAAATAGCTTAGTATATTAAGGTCAGGATCCTTAATTATTTCATCGATATAGCCCTTTAATTCTTCTTTGCTCATTTTAACTCCAATCTAGAATGATATCCTCTAACCAAATTTGTCTTAGGATAATATTCCATTTCAACATATTTATATCTTTTTAAATTGTCCATAATAGACTTATGTGCTATATCCATATTGTATAGCTTTAATATGACGATTTTACCGTTCATTTTACCTTGAAATTCAATTCCAACATTTTTATTCTTCATTTCAATTATGCTCATTTTAGCAATTTGCATAATTGCTGTTTTATATAAATCCTTGCTGATTTCTTTTAAGATTTTATGATAATAAATGAATTCAAATACAAGTAAAGGTAAAAATAGGGAAAAGAATAAAAAGGTATATCTTATATCACCCATAGGGGTGATAAATACCAAAAATGTCAAAAGTAGGAATATAAAATATACACCAAGCTTTAAATAATGCTTTCCATTATAATAGCTTATTACAAATTCCTTATCCATTAGATCATCTCATCCTCTTTTGGATAGGATGCGATAGCACCCTCTCTTGTAATACTTTTTGCACAGAAGCGGTTCGAATAATCTAAAAGCCTATATAAGTCTCTAGAATCTAGATTTCTAATTTCAGATAAGGTCATTCTCTTCTTAGCAAGCTGTGCTAAGAAGGAGCCAATAAAGCCATCTCCAGCACCGGTCGTATCAATGACATTAGAAACCTTAATACCCTCAACAGAGGCACTATGTAATCTCGTGTAGGCTTCAGCACCATCAGAAGCCTTCGTATAGATAACTAATTCTACTGTACCTTGGAATAGGTGAGGCAATGCATCCTTAATATCCTTACAGCCTGTAATGAATTCAAGCTCATCTGAGGATATTTTTAAAATATGGCAAAGTGGAATAAACTGATGAATGGCATTTTTTAAGGATACCTCACTTTTCCATAGCATTAATCTTATATTTGGGTCAAAGGAAATGATCGCATCGTTTTCCTTTGCATATTCTATCGCCTTTAAATGAGATTCTCTCATTGGAAATGGTCCAATATCTACACTACAAAAATGGAGTGCATAGGTATTTCTAAACCATAGCTTCTTAATTTTATCTGGCTCTAATAGCATATCCGCACCAGGATTTCTAAAGAAGGTATAATTCGAATCTCCATTATATAGCTTAGATACAAAGGCTAAGGAGGTAGATGCTTCATTTGTTCTATATAAATATTCTGTTGAAACATTATTCTCCTTTAAATATTCAATAATCTTATCCCCAAATTGATCCATACCAAGCATAGTGATCATACCAGATGGTACACCAAGCTTAGATACAGCACCACAAACATTACAAGGTGCTCCACCAACCTTAGGGGTAAAGGATTTTACATCTTTGACACTATAGCCTACTTCATTTGCAATGAAATCGATTAAGGCTTCACCAATAGCTAATATTTTTTTCACAGAATCACTCCTATCTCATCATCACCATTATTATATATAATTTTAAAACAAAACAAAAGAAAAAAAGCTCATACGAGCTTTTAAATTCTATTATCCTAATTTAACCATGAGCTTATCTTTATCTTGATTGGTATCCTTTGGATTGTTATATGCATCCTCTTCTAGTAAATCTAAAAGATTAAAATCATAATAGGATCCCATGTTTTCATCCATATCAAAATATATTTCATCATCATTCATAACAATCACCCTAACCTTTCACAACTATTATAGTGATTTATTTTATAAAGGGAAGAGGAAAAATATTATTTTATTCTTTTTAATATTAACATAATATTTCATTAAATATTTTTATAAAAATATGTGCAAAACAACTATTGACAAGAACAAATTCAATGTACTTTCATGAAAGATTATTTATTTTTTCATGAAAGTAAAAACATCGTTTTCAACAATAACCTAATCTAATATTGTTATATCCTGAATATCATCGAAAAAAATCTTCTCCTTTACTACCTTGATATATCTTGATGATGGATTAATATCGGATACTAAGCCTGTAAATTCAATATAGGAATCTATAGAATAATAAACTACCTTTACCATAGAGCCCTTTTTAATGTTTGAAAATGCAAGATTTAGCTTATTATAATCATCCTCTGTAAGCTCCTTTTTTTCTACTAAGATTCTTTCTTTTTCATGAATGGCTTCCTTAAAGCCCTTTAATGCATCAAAGGGCATAAAGATTTTCGCTCTTTTTAAATCACTCACTATTATGTCCTCCAATCATAGAATTTCTTTCCTTCGCTATTGCCGATTCCTCTAAATCCTGGGCCTTTAAAATAGAATTTTTACCATATTTCTTCTTTAAATCTAAAATGGTATGGGATAGCTTTTCTTCCTTTTTTAGCTCCTCCTCATCCATAAATAAATCTATTGTTTTATAGGATTCATCCTTAATACCATAAAAGCCTATAGCAATACTTCTTATAATGAGAGATCGATCGACATTCTTATCGAACATTTCCATAAAATAGGGATATAGGATTTTATAGGAATTTACATATTCATCGAGCCTTAAGGATTGCATGGAAGGCATAAATCTTTTGTAGGGGTTTTCAGTATCACTCCACTTTTCTTGTTTTTCTCTATAGGTTACACCAAAGGAAATTCCGCAACAGACAACTCCTCGATCCACTAAATCTAAAATGGACATTTCAACAAGCTCAGAAAATGCGAGCCTTGCATCCTTAAAATTATAGCCAGAGCCTAAGATTTGATTTGAGGATATGGAATTGGATTCTGGTATATATTCTTTTATTTCTTTAATGGTTGTTGGCTCTATACCATTCGCATGGTCAATTAAAACCTCTGCGTTCACGCCAAATTCCTTATAAAGAATATCCTTATCCATATGGGCAACACCATATAGATCATATACATTATATTTTTCTAATCTTTTCGCTGTACCCAAGCCTATTTGCCATATATCTGTAATAGGCTTATGGTGCCATATTCTTTCTTTGAATTCCTCTATATCTAAATAACCTAAATTATCCTTTCTATGCTTCGCATCAATATCCATAGCTATCTTTGTTAAAAATAGATTCGTACCTATTCCAGCAGTTGCTGTTATACCATAGGTTTTATAGACATCATCGATGATTCTTTTGGCTAAATCAAAAGCGGATATTTGATACATATTTATATAGGAGGTAACATCCATGAAGCATTCATCTATAGAATATACATAAATATCCTCCTTGGATATATATTTTAAATATATGGCATAGATATTTGCTGAATATTCAATATATTTTTTCATTCTAGGCTTTGCCATAATATAGGATATATCCTTTGGAATTTCAAAAAGCCTACAGCGGTTATGAACACCAAGCTCCTTCATTCTTGGTGATATAGCAAGGCAAATCGTTGTAGATTCCCTATCTGGGTCTGCCACTACTAGCTTTGTCGTAAAGGGGTCTAAGCCTCTTTCTACACATTCTACAGAGGCATAAAAGGTTTTTAAATCAATACATAAATAAGTTTTTTCTTCCATTTTTATACCTCCATTCTTATACTTATTATACATTAATTTTTTCTATTTCATTATAGTTAAGGATATTATTCTTTATATTTTGATGAATGTGGTATATAATAATTGATGTTGGAGGTATGGCTTATGAAAATTGTTAAAAAGCTTGTAGAGGTTGAGGTTAATGTTTTAGAATATACAGATATTGCCGCAAAAATGATTGGGCTACAGGCTGGAGATTCTATTATTTTTTATTCAAAGGATTTTGAAAATGAGGATTTAAAAAGTGATATGGAAAAGGCATTCTCAAGCTTAGGCATTGAGGAATCCGATTCCTTGAGTAACGAAATCATTTTATATAAGCATCCAAGACATAAATCCTTAACCTATACTACACAGTGGAATAAGGATAAAACAGAATTAACCATCACAAGAATTCAATTATAAAAATTGGCCTAGATTAAATCTAGGCCTCTTTTATTTCTAATTCTTTATTTTCTTCAACTTCTATATCCGCATGAATAATATATTTATCAAAGCCTGCATGATATAAGGCTAAATATAATGGTAAATAAATAATGCTTACGAATAGAATCGTTGCAACACCTGTAATGATATTCGATGGAATCTTAGATATAGAATCTAATAGTGCTATCTCACTTGAAGATACCGCAATTCCCTTTAATAGCCATCTTAGGAAGAATTCACCTAAGGTATTAATGATAACAGAAATGGCTGTAACCGTTGAAATTGCAATATATACTCTTTCTCTATCCTTATTCTTTTTCTTAATTAAGAATGTAAATACAATAACTAAGCTTAAAATTAGGAAGAATACTCCTAAGAATATAGGAACTAATACAGATAATTCTAATATCTTTTCATTTCCAAATAAGGAAATCTTAAAGCCCTTTGAGGTATAAACTGGATTTCCATTTTTATCATAATATGGATTACCAAAGATAAATAAGAATAATGTAGCTAAAAAGGATAGGAAGAATACTCCTGTTAAAGAATATAATGTAATTTTGGTTGCTTTATCTCTTTTAATTAATAATTTAAATAATAAACCAACACTAAAGCCTAAAATAAATTTAACAATAAAGGTTCTTACAATAGTATCCCAACCATAGCCTGCTGCAATATCATTTAATCCCATACCTAAGGACCCAGATACTCCACCTACAATAGGTCCTAGAAGCAATCCTGCAAGCACGCATACAAAATTACCTAAATGTACCTTAGCTCCTGTAGGTAGTGGTACAGCTACAAAGGTTAATGCGAAGGCAAGTGCACTAAATAATGCAGTTAAAACTAATTTAAATAAAAAATCTTTTCTTTTAATCATTATAATCATCTCCTGCCTATTATTATATGGTTTTCTGATACCTTTTAAATATCCAATTTTAAATATTTTTATGGTACCAGACAAAAAGTGTGAGCCAAAAACTCACACTTGTTTTCATAGAACTACAGTAATTGAATTACCAAGCATCGATTTTGTGATTGTAAACCACAACTTCTCTTTGCCGTGAGCCCAATACTGCTACTTATTTCTAGGTTACATAGATACACAAGTAGCATCAGGAAATATCGCTCATGTTTGATTTATGATTAAGCCTCTAGGTCATAGGTGTAATTAATCGTTTAATTACTCTTAGTAACTGTTACTAATCTTTTACCTTGATATGAATATTCGTATTCAT
>JAFPSY010000044.1:0-5199 GCA_017413585.1 Acholeplasmatales bacterium | reverse complement strand
TACGGATGGATAATCTAGACCTGATGCTACAGAATAAACTAAATCTGGTTCACCCTTTTCATCCTTTAGCATTAAAGAATTAAATCCATGCATAATACCCTCACTACCATAGGTAATACTTGCTGCGTGATCTCCTCTTCCCTTTCCTCTTCCTAAAGGCTCTACACCCACAATTTCAACTGGGTCATTCACAAATGGAATGAACATACCTGCAGAATTGGATCCACCACCAACACAAGCACATACTACATCAGGAAGTAAGCCTGTCATTTCCTTGAATTGATCCTTTGCCTCAATTCCAACAACACTTTGGAAATCTCTTACCATAAGTGGGAATGGATGAGGTCCTACAACAGAACCAATACAATAAATACAATCCTTATATTCTCTTAAATATGCACTAAATGCGGCATCTACAGCCTCCTTTAGGGTTTGCTGTCCATCAGTAACCTCGATAACATTTGCACCTAAAAGCTTCATTCTACTTACGTTTGGTGCTTGCTTTTTAATATCTACAGCACCCATATAAATATCACATTCAAGGCCAAAGTAAGCTGCAGCTGTAGCTAAGGCAACACCATGCTGTCCTGCACCAGTTTCAGCGATAATTTTCTTTTTGCCCATAAATTTGGCAAGTAATCCCTCACCCATACAGTGATTGATTTTATGAGCACCTGTATGGTTTAAATCCTCTCTTTTTAAATAGATTTGAGCACCACCACAGTACTTGGATAATCTTTCACAATGATATACTGGAGTAGGTCTTCCTTGGAATTCCTTTCTGATTCTTCTAAGCTCATTAATAAACTGACTAGAATGACAAATGGTTTCATAGGCATGTGTAATTTCTTCAAATGCTGGCTTTAATTCTTCTGGTATATATGCTCCACCATATTTACCAAAAAAGCCCTCTCTATTTGGATAATTCTTTAAATATGTTTCAAAATCTACATCCTTTATTTTCATATCAAATACCTACACTTTCTTAAAACAATTATACCAAATTTTCTATTGCTTTTCACTAAATAAAATGTTATCTGAAAAATGTTTTGAATATAGCTTTAATAATTCTTCTTCAGTTATATTTCTTTTCACATCCCCAGATATATCAACGACTACCTTTCCCTCATTTAAAATGATAAGCCTTGTACCATATTTTAATGCCATTTTTAAATTATGCGTAATCATTAAGGTTGTAACATTTTTTTCGTTTACAATCCTATTTGTTATTTCCATAACAACATCCTGCGTGTTAGGGTCTAGGGCTGCAGTATGCTCATCTAAAAGTAATAATTCTGGGTTTGAATTCGAAGCCATATATAAAGTTAAGGCTTGTCTTTGACCTCCAGATAATTTTTTAGCTTGCGTTTCAAATTGCTCCTCAAGATGTAAGCCATAATTTTTTACATCTGATTTTGCATTTTCTTTAATCATTTTTCTATAGCCAAAGAATGTCATTGGATAATCAACATTCTTTTTAAATGGCTCAAGGTGTAAAAGTCTTCTAAAAAAGTAAAAGCTCGGTGCTTTTTTTGACAATAAAACATTATCATAAACTCTTAAATTGGGTGCTGTTCCTCTTAATGGGTCTTGGTATACAATACCTACATATTTTGTTCTTGTTTGCTGAGGCATTTTATCTAATGTTTTATCATTTAATTTGATATTTCCTACATAAGGAATAGTACCTAAAATCGCATTAAATAATGTAGATTTACCTGCACCATTAGATCCAAGCAATACTACAAATTCACCATCATCAACCTCTAGATTGAAATCTTTTAATACCATTTTTTCTGTTGGACTTCCAATATCGAAGCCGACACTTAAATTCTTAACACTAAGCATTAGAGGACGCCCCCTCTTCTTTTTTATTTAGTTCTTTTATTCCTTCTAATTTCCTTTTTTTCTTAATATTATCGATAATAGCACCTACAAGTAAAATAACAACTAAAAAGCTTGCTTGAATCATTTGTAAATCTCTTGCTTGAATGAAAGAAAATTCAAGAATAAAGGAATAGATTAAACGATAAATAATAGAACCTATTAATATACCAACTAGCATTAAATCAATATTATGCTTTTTAAAGGTAATTACTTCACCTATGATAATTGTTGCAACACCAACAACCATTACTCCTTTTTCAACATTAGTAGAATAATTCGCACTAAATTGAGTAAATAGAGCACCAGCCAAGCCAACAAGACCATTCGATAGCATCAAGCCAATAATTTTCATATTATCTGTTGAAATACATTGTGTCTTTGCCATTTGCTCATTATCCCCTGTACAACGAATAGAAAGACCAAGCTTTGTTCTAAAAAACATAGCCATTAATCCCATTAGTACAATAACTATACCAAGTAAAATGAGTAGCTTATATACATCATTATTTGGGAATATTGTATAATTCGCAAGGCCTTCTTGTGTATATCCCTTTAAAGCAATGGAGGCATTTCCATTTGCCACAATTAAATTAACTGAATAGAATGCCGTTAGGGTTAATATTCCGCTTAAAATAGCATTTATTTTTAATTTAGTATGTAATAGTGATGTAACTAAGCCTGCGAGTGAACCACCTATGAATGCGGCAAGTAAAGCAAAATAAGGGTTTACTGCCTTACAAAGCTTTGCGCAAATTACAGCACCAAAGGCATAAGATGCTTCTATTGTTAAATCAGTTATATTTAAAATACGGAAGGACAAAAATACACCAAGTCCTAAAATCGTAAATATTAATGCTATCGAATATGTGTCAATGTTCATATTGACACCTCCTCACTATGCTGCTAAATCTTTTGCTTTTGCCTTCAATTCCTCTGGAATAGAAATATTTGCATTATTTACAAAGATGGAATTGTAATATAATGCTAATTCATCAGAAGAATAAACTTTTACTGGAATATCCTTAACCTCTTTACCAGAAATAATATCTACTGCCATATCTGCAGTATCCTTGCCAAGCTGTACATAATTAATAGAATAGCCCATCATACCGCCATCCATAATTTCAGAATCTGCTGCACAATAGCATGGAACCTTTGCATCAATTAATATTGTAGATAGGGTAGACATTGCAGATGCTACATTATTATCATCTGTTACAATTAATGCATCAATTTTAGAAACTAAGGCATTTGCAACTTCTGTAATTTCTGCTGGTGAATTTACTTGTCTATCATAAAGTGTAAATCCTTTTTCCTTAGCAAGCTCTTCAAGTCTATTAAAGTTTGCAACAGAATTGGCTTCACCACCAGTATAGATATATCCGATATTTTTTAAATCTGGGTCTACCTTATAGGCAAGCTCAAGCTGCTTTTCTAAATCAACAGCATCACATGTACCAGTTACATTTCCTTCTGGGGATGAAAGATTAGATACAACATCTGCTGCAACAGGATCAGATACAGCGGCAAATACAACCTTTGTATTTGTTCCTACAAATGCAGTTTTAGCTGCAATCGCAACAGGGGTTGCAATACAAATAACTACATCTGTATTTGCTTGCTTTAATGTTGCCATAGTTTGAGATATGATACTTGAATCAGCTGCACCATCGTATTTTGTTAAGGTATATTTTGTCTCATCAAGCTTATCCACAACCTCTTGTACAATTGCGTCCTCTATCATATTTAAAGAGGTATGACTCATGTACTTTACAACAGCTATTTTTTCTTCTCCTGTTCCGATTTGATTGGCATGAATGTCAACCTCATCATTATTTCCTCCACAGGATGCTAAACATAATGCTCCTATAGATAATGCTATAAATCCTACTGTTCTTTTGAATAATTTTTTCATAATTTTTCTCCTTTTCTATTATTCATTTTTTGATGGAGAATAATGGCTTAATAATAAAAAAAGCCTGTCCAAAATTAGGACAAGCGTAAAAACCTGCGGTACCACCTAAATTGCTTAATTATAAGCCACCTCTTCGAATGCCATCACATTCTAGCTCTATAACGGGAGCTCCCGTTTTTGGCTACTTCATTCACCAAAACCCTCATTGGCCCACTTTCAATTCCGCTTTAACAAGGCTTCCACCCACCCTTGCTCTCTATTTATGCGCTAACTGACTAACTTCCAATTCAACGGTTTCTTTGATTTTATATCATAAATTCACCTTTGTCAACGATTCTTTTGGACAAAAAATAAATTTTTGTTTAATTGGTCTTTATATATTTCTTATAAGTATATTCAAAATCCTCTTGTGCATTTTCATTTAAATTATCACAATCTGCATTATAGAATTCAAAATCCTCATCATCCATTATAGGATTATGTGTATCGAAAGATAGTTCAATCGATTCATCTAGCATTTCGAATAAACGCGATTTTGCCATCCCCTCTATTCCATAGCCTACACCATCAATTACTAAATAAGGCATAGAATCCTCATCTGGATTAAAATAGGATAGGCCAATAGGCTTTATGATAAAATTCCATGAATCCTTACCATAAATAAGTTCAATATTTATGGCATATCTTAAATCTAATATGGATAAACCTTTTAGGTTATTTTTCCCGTTAAATTCATATTTTTTATTATCAATAATCAAATAGCATTCCTCATAATTCGATACTCTTAGAGAGGATATAATAGATAATACAGTATAATCTAGATTATATCTTATAGGTATATACATCCTTCGGTTAAATAAATCTGGATATTCCTTTAAATTTATAGATACTACCATACATCTTCTTCTATATTCCTTTAAAAGAATATTTAATACCTCTATATCATCATGGATTGCTAAGGCATCTAATATCCTATAGGATAAATCACGAGATAAGGATTCATCTGTAATACGCTCTAAAAATTTCAATAATTCCTCTGGATCTATTTTATGATCCTGGTAGGAATCCTTAATAATTTCATAAGCATTTTTTCTTAATTCATTTCCAAACATAATATACCAACTATTTTAATACGTTCTCATAATAGCTTCTTAGTAATTCTCCAACGCTCCATGCTTGGTTATAGCAGCCTCTTGTTCTATTTGCAACATCACCATCAAAGATTTCTGCAATACCATTTAAGCAGCCCTCATTTAAATGCTTTATAAACTTATGTGCCATTTCATTGATTTCATCCTTAACCTTAGGATTCTTCTTATTTACATAGGCATAAGCATCAAAATAAGTACCAATTAGCCAACCCCAGGTTGTACCCATATGATATGCCATATCTCTAT
>JAFPSY010000043.1:0-8063 GCA_017413585.1 Acholeplasmatales bacterium | reverse complement strand
GGATTTAAAACCTCTGTCATTGACTTTCAAGCAGGAGATGAGGCAGGTATTAAATCCGTTACTTTATCGATTGAAGGTCCATATGCCTATGGTCTATTAAAGGCTGAGCGTGGAGTTCACCGCTTAGTTCGTATTTCTCCATTCGATTCGAATGCAAGACGTCATACCTCCTTCTGTAGCTGTGAAATTGCACCTCAAATTGAGGAAACCTCCGATTTAGTGATTCCTGAGGAGGATTTAAGAATTGATACCTTCTGTTCCTCAGGTCCTGGTGGACAGGGTGTTAATACAACCTATTCTGCAGTAAGAATTACACATAAGCCAACGGGTCTATTTGTTGCATGCCAAAAGGAGCGAAGCCAAATCCGCAATAAGGAAATTGCGATGACTCTATTAAAATCTAAGCTATTAGAATTAGAAATTAAGAAGCAAGAAGAAGAGCTTGCTAAAGAAAAAGGTGAACAAATGGGTATTAATTTTGGTTCACAGATACGTTCCTATGTATTCTGCCCATATACCCTAGTTAAGGATCACCGTACGGATTATGAAATGGGAAATATCACAGCTGTAATGGATGGAGATATCGAAGGCTTTATGCTTGAATATTTAAAGATGAAGGCTGGTGCTAAGAATGAGTAATGAAGAATTAAAGGAAGCCAAAGAGACAATTCAAGAAATAGAAAAAAAGAATAAGCCTGATTTTAAGAAATGGTTTATTCAATATATATGGATTACTGTTGGTGTAATCTTTGTAACGCTTGGTTATTATTTCTTCTTTGACCCTGCACATATTATTGCAGGTGGAGTTACTGGTCTTGCAGTATTCCTAAAGCCTTTATTATGGGAAAATTCAAGTTGGTTCACATCTTCTATATTCCTATATGGAATAGAAGCAATTTGCTTACTTTTAGGTTTAATCTTTATTGGTAAGGATTTCTTTTTAAAGACGATTTATGCATCGTTATTATACCCATCCTTAGTATTTATTCTTGAAAGAATAAATATTCCAGGAGATACTCCGCTTCAAATGGTCATCTTTAATAGTATTAGCCCTGAAAATGTAAAATTAATTTGTTTATTTTTAGGTGCTTTATTAACTGGTGGTGGAGTAGGTATTGCCCTAAGAAATAATGGATCTACTGGTGGTATTGATGTCATTCAAAAAATGATTTCAAAATATGCTAAGATTCCACTATCTCAAACGATGTATTTTACAGACTGGGTAATCGTATTATTTGCGGGATTAAAATTTACTCCATTTAGCTATTCTATTGAATATGTAGTCTATGGCTCAATAGCTGTAATTGTTGAGGGCTTTATCATCGATTATATTGCCTTATCCATCAAGCCAAGAAGAACCGTGTATGTTATATCGGATAATCCTCAAAGCATTAAGGATTTAATCTATTCAGAGCTTGACCGTGGTGTAACCTTCTCCCCAGTTATGGGAGCTTATACCAATAAGGAAAGAACGATGGTTATTTGTACAATGGATAAGAATGAGGCATATCGTATTGTAGGTATGATTTCTAAGGTCGATCCTAAGGCATTTACCTTTGTAACCTCCTGTAAAGAGGTTAGAGGAGAATATGACAAGAGGGGCATATTTTAATGATTGTAGAAAAGGTTTTGAAAACAAAAAAGGGTTTATATCAAATTACAATTGATAATAAAAATTATTTATTTAGTGAAGATACCATCGTTCAATTTCATTTGATTGAGGGTCATATAACCACTCAAAAGGAAATTGATTTAGCTATAAAGAGTGAAGATGTATCTTCACTTTTTCATAAGGCGGTAGCCTATGCTTTAAAATATGGCGCAGGTGAAAAAAGGGTTAGGGATTATTTAAAAAGAAAAGAGGTTCCTTATTCTACCATTGATTCTATTATAAATAGAATGAAGGAGGATAAGATTTTAAATGATTTAGAATTGATAGATTCCTTAATTGAATCCTATGCCCAAAAAGGAAATGGACGTAATTTAATTAAAGAAAAGCTATATCAAAAGGGCTTTAAAAAGGAAGATATAGAGGATAGATTATCCTATATGGATATGAATACCTATAAAAATGGATTAATTAAGTTATTTTCTAAGGTAGAGCATAGATATGATAAATATGATTTGTCTATTCGAAAAGAAAAGCTTAAGGCCTATCTACTATCTAGAGGATATACTTATTCTGAAATTGCTTTCCTGTTCTAATTTAACTTGTTAAATTGAAAATTCTAATATATAATAAAAGTAACTGCGTTACGATATAAATAGAGAAGGAGTGATATTATGTCTGTTCGTGAAAAAATTAATGGTGATTTCCTTTATTATTTCGATCAAGGAAAGGTAACCGACGCATACCAGGTGTTTGGAGCACACCTAGTAAAGGATGAGTATGGGAATATGGTGGCATGTGAGTTTGCCTTATATGCACCAAATGCTGACCACATTTATATTATTGGTGAGTGGAATTATTACCAAGAGGGTCAAACCGAAATGTATTGCATCGATGAGAAGGGTATCTGGTATGCAAGAATTGAGGGTAATTATGAGTGGAAGGCATACAAGTATGTCATCTACACAAAGAATGGACAGCGTTTAATTAAAGCTGATCCATATGCATTCTTTAGTGCATATCGTCCTGCACAGGACTCTAAGGTTTATGATATTGATGGATATTGGTGGAATGACCAGGATTGGATGTTCACCCATGAGAAGAGCTATGATAAGCCTTTAGCCATTTATGAAATGCATTTAGGATCTTGGAGAAAGAAGCCAGATGGTTCATTCTATACCACTGCAGAGCTTGCTCCTATGGTCGTTGATTATATGAAGCAATATGGATTTACTCATGTTGAGGTAATGCCTGCATATGAGCATCCACTTGATATGTCATGGGGATATCAGGGAACTGGTTATTATTCCATTTCCGCTAGATGGGGTGTTCCTAAGGATTTCATGTATTTTATTGATTTATGTCACCAAAATGGTATTGGTGTAATTATGGACTGGGTTCCTGGTCATATTTGTCGTGATGCTCATGGCTTATATATGTTTGATGGTACTCCACTTTATGAGTATTCAAAGCCTGAGGATAGAGAAAATGTAGAATGGGGAACTGCAAACCTTGACTTAGGTAAGGGAACAACTAGATCCTTCCTATTCTCTAACGCAATGTTCTATATGAATTATTTCCACATTGATGGTTTCCGTGTAGATGCAGTAAGTAATTTAATTTATTGGCTAGGAAACTGCAACCGTGGTGTAAATGAGGGCGCATGTGATTTCTTAAGACAGTGCTCAAGATTAATCTTCGGTAAGGATGATAGAGTATTATTCATGGCTGAGGACTCTAGTGCTTATGGTAATGTTACAAAGCCAGTGGACTTTGGTGGACTTGGATTTAACTATAAGTGGGATATGGGTTGGATGAACGATACGCTTAAGTATTTCAAGCTAGACCCAATTTATAGAAAGTATCATCATCACCAATTAACATTCTCTATGATGTATTTCTATAGTGAGCAATTCTGTTTACCTCTATCTCATGATGAGGTTGTACACTGCAAGGGCTCCTTATTAAATAAGATGCCAGGTGACCGTTGGCAGCAATTTGCAAACTATAGATTATTAATTGGTTATATGTTTACACATCCAGGAAAGAAGCTATTATTCATGGGTGATGAATTATCTACATATGATGAATGGCATTATGAGGGTGAGCTTGCATGGAATATCCGTCAATACCCAGATCATGATGCATCTGCAAGATTCGTTCGTGATATGACCTTAGTTTATAAATATCATGCACCATTATGGCAGGCAGATTATTCTACAAATGGATTCTACTGGATTCAAGCAGATAATGCAGATCAATCCTTATATGTATTCGCAAGAGTTGCAAATGATCCAAAGGATCAATTAGTTATCGTAATGAACTGTACACCTAATACATATGATAATTATAGAATTGGTGTACCTGAGGCGGATGAATATGAAGAGGTAATCAACTCAGATAAGGATATTTATGGTGGTTCTAATAGAATTAATCCATTCAACTTAAAGGTTGAAAACTATGGTCAGGATAATCAAGCACATAGTGTATTAATGACTATTCCACCTTTAGGTATTTCTGTACTAAAGCCTATTTATAAACCAAAGCCAGTTGTAGAAGAGCCTAAGGAAGAGGTAGAAGAGGCTAAGCCTGTTAAAAAGACTACAGCTAAGAAGACAACTACAAAGAAGGCTGAAGCTGAAAAATCGCCTGCAAAAAAGGCAACAACAAAGAAGAAAACCGCATAATCTATTTAATATAATTAAATAAACTATAAATAATTACGTTGTTTTCGAAACTTTTTTCTATGAAGTATTGAAAGTTTCGGAAACAATGTGATAAAATGCTTATGGAGTTTTCGAAAAATGGAGGGAAACAAATAATGAACAATTATCCTAATTTTAAGGACAAAGAAACATTTAAAAAAGCATTTAAGGCTTATTTAGAAGCTAAGTATGCTATTGATTTTGAAAAGTCAACACCATATCAGCAGTACGTTGTACTAGGTGAAATGATTAGATATTATATTGCCAAGGATTGGAATAACACAAACCAGGTTACATTTGATACAAAGGCTAAGAAGGTTTATTACTTCTCTATGGAGTTCTTAATTGGCCGTATGATTACAAACAACCTTATGAACGCAGGTGTTTATGATGTTGTAAAGGAAGCTTTCGATGATATGGGTATTGACCTTAATGAGGTTGAGCACCAGGAATCTGATGCAGGCTTAGGTAATGGTGGCTTAGGTCGTCTTGCTGCATGCTTCATGGATTCTGTTGCATCCTTAGGTCTACCTGTACATGGTAACTGTATCCGTTACCGCTATGGCTTCTTCGAGCAGGGTGTAGTTAATGGTTATCAGGTTGAGCACCCTGACCGTTGGTTAAAGGATGTTCACGTTTGGGAAATCCGTAAGGATGAGCAGGCTGTTGAAATTCCATTCTATGGATATATTCAGATGTCTACAGTTAATGGTAAGCTAGTAGTAGAACATAAGGATGCTGAATATGTTAAGGCAGTACCATATGATGTACCTATGATTGGTGCAGGTAACCATATCGTTAATACATTAAGATTATGGAGTGCTGAACCAGCTTCAACATATCCTGAAAATGATGCATTCCAGTATGCAAGAAATTTAAGAGAAATTTCTTCTATGCTATATCCAAATGATGATACAGATGAGGGTAAGCTACTTCGTTTAAAGCAGCAGTATTTCTTCGTTGCTGCAGGTGTTAATGGAGCAATCCGTCTACACAAGAAGACCTTCGGTACAGTAAATAATCTAGCTGATAAGCTAGTATTCCATATCAATGATACTCACCCAGCATTAATCGTTCCTGAATTAATGAGAATTTTAGTTGATGAGGAAGGATTAGCATGGGAGGATGCATGGAACATTACTAAGAACTGCTGTGCATATACAAACCATACTATTTTAGCAGAAGCACTTGAAAAGTGGCCAGTTCACCTATTCAAGAGATTATTACCAAGAATTTATACTATTACAGAGGAAATCAACCGTCGTGTATTACTAGAGATTGCATCTGTATATGGTCCAAATTCTAAGCAGGCATATGATATGGCTATCATCAAGGATGGTAGAGTTCATATGGCTAATTTAGCAATTCATGGCTCATTTAGCGTAAATGGTGTTGCTGCACTTCATACTGAAATTTTAAAGAATATCGAAATGAAGGTATTCAATGACTATTATCCTGGAAAGTTCAACAACAAGACAAATGGTATTACTCACCGTCGTTGGGTTGCACAATCTAATCCAGAATTAGTTGAAATTTTAAATAAGTATTGTGGTAAGGATTGGATTAAGGATCCTGAGAAGTATTTCCCAGAGCTATTAAAGATTGCTGATGATCCAAAGGCTCAGAAGGAATTCGCTTTAATGAAGAAGGCTCGTAAGGATGCTTTAGCTACAAAAATCTTCAATGAGCAGGGTATTTCATTAGATACAAATTCTATCTTTGATGTACAGGTTAAGAGATTACATGAATATAAGCGTCAGCTAATGAACGCATTACACATTATGTATGTTTATAACCGCTTAAAGAGCGATGCTGAATTCAAGAAGAATTATCATCCTCATACATTTATCTTCGGTGCAAAGGCAGCATCAGGCTATGTTTTAGCTAAGAAGATTATCAAATTAATTAACACTATCGCTGATAAGGTTAATAATGATTATGAAACAAATTCCCTATTAAAGGTTGTATTCTGCGTTAACTATAATGTTACTTATGCAGAAACTATTATGCCAGCTGCAGATGTATCTGAGCAGATTTCAACAGCTTCTAAGGAAGCATCTGGTACAGGTAATATGAAGTTCATGATGAATGGTGCAATTACTTGTGGTACACTAGATGGTGCTAACGTAGAAATTGGTGAGCTTGTTGGTGATGACAATATCGTTATCTTCGGTATGACTGCAAAAGAGGTTACTGACCTTTATGAGCAGGGTGGATATAATCCTTGGGATTATTATAACAATGATGAAAGAATTCGTCAGGTTATTGACCAATTAACAAATGGCTTCTTTGACCGTGTAGATAGAGGCGAATTCCAGATGATTCGTGATACATTACTTGGCAAGGATAACTACTTCGTATTAAAGGATTTCGAGTCCTATGTAAAGGCTCAGGAAAAGATTAATGAGCTTTATAAGGACCAGAAGAAGTGGTTACATATGTCTATTGTAAACATTGCTAAATCTGGCTTCTTCACTACGGACCGTACAATGAGACAGTACAATGAGGATATTTGGCATGTTAGCCCAATTGAGGTTGTAAAGGCTTCTAAGCCAAAGGCAGAGACAGCAACTCCTAAGAAGGCAGCTGCAAAGCGTCCTGCAGTTAAGAAGGCTCAGTAATTGTATATTTAAAAATTATAGGGGATGCAAGTCCCCTATTTTTTGAATAAGGAGGGAATATGTTAGAATTTAAAAATAAAACCATCCTAGAAGAAAGTATTAAAAATGCGAAAAAGAAAACAACTCTGTTTTCTATTTTGCGTGCTATTTTAGCTATTTCAACAATTGTATTTATCATATGCTTATTATCTATAGGGGATTATCTATTATATGGATTATTATCCTTAGGATTCTTCATTTTATTTATGATAGCCTTAATTTTATCGAATCCATTCTATAAAAGGGTAAGAATCCTAGAAAATAAGCGTAAGGTATATGAGCGTCATATGCAAAGAAGAGAAAAGAAATTCTCTCATTTTTCGGATAATGGTGCTGAATTTAAGGATAAGGAAGACTATAAATTGTCCGATTTAGACGTTTTTGGCCCTAAATCCCTATACCAATACCTAAGTGAGGCAAAAACTCCTTTAGGAAGGTCTATGCTTGCCAATCAGCTAAAAAATCCAATTAAGATGGAGGATGGATTTACAAATTTTGTAAATGCACTTGCCAATAACGAGGATTCCTTAGAGCTTGAGGCATCCCTAATGGAATTCAAAAAGGGACAAAATGGTATTACAACGAATGAATTTGAATCTGTAGTTCATGATGAGGTATCCTATAAATTTTGGTATATTTTACCTATATTAAGCTTTATATTAATGCTTATATATATACCATTTTTCGTTATCTATGGCTTTAATCCATATATTCTCTTAATCTTTTTAGCATTCAATTTTATTTCATCTAAGATTATAATCAAGGATAAAATCTATAGAGTGGATGCGAATTCCTATTATTATTTAGCGGATTTATATGTCGATTTATCCGAATCCATAAAAAATACAAATATATCAGATCCTTATTACAATAAATTAAAGGAAGAAATTATAAATGAATTACCTTTAATGAAAAAAATAAGAGGTATATATACCTTACTTCTCGTAAGAAGAAATCTATTACTTAATATTATATTAAATATAATATTTTCCTTTGATGCCTTCTTAATTTTATACCTTAAGGCTAAGATATCTAAGGGTATGGAATTAAAAAAATCGATAGAAAATATTGCAATACTTGAAGTCGCAT
>JAFPSY010000042.1:0-1870 GCA_017413585.1 Acholeplasmatales bacterium | reverse complement strand
TATTGTTGGTATAAGCATTTGGGATTTTGCCGATAGTGCGAATTTCAATATATTATGGCGATGGTTCGCTTGGAGTAACCAAGTGCTCGCGGCCATAGCCCTATGGGTTGCGACAGGATATTTGCTTAAAGAAAATAAAGTAAAAATACCATCCCTTACAACCGCTATACCTGCAGCCTTTATGACTGCTGTAGTCATCACCTATTTATTTGGTGAGCCAACCATTTCCTTTGGTACATTCATTCCTATGAATGTCGCAATCATCATAGGATTATCTATTACTGTTTTAATCTTCGGATTCTATATATATAAAACCGTTAAGATTAAGGATAATATCGATACAAATTAAAAAGGACTTCGAAAAGTCCTTTTTTCTTTTTAGCTAATAGCTTTTCCATTATACCAATCATATCATTTTTAGCTAAAACATAAGCTTCCTTAATCATATTATAGAAGGTTTTAGCCTCACCTGCACCATGACCCTTTATGACAGGCTTTTTAACACCTAGAAGGTTTGCACCACCCAAAGTATTATAATCATATTTAGCCATAAGCCTCTTAACTGTATTCATTAATACTTTAGCTTCTGCCTCATCCTTAGTAGATTTTGCTTCCTTGATCATATCCATAAATAAGGCTTTTGCAGTACCCTCAATTGTTTTAATAACTGTATTTCCTGCAAATCCATCACTACAAATGACATCACAAGTGGATGCAAGTACATCCTTACCCTCAACATTACCTAAGAAATTAAGACCAGATTCCTTTAATAATTGATGTGCTTCCTTGATTGCATCAGGACCCTTCTTTTCCTCTGCACCATTCGATAATAGACGTACGGAAGGATTTTCTATTCCCTTTGCCTTCATATAGGCTACACCCATTTTTGCAAATTCTACAATTTGCTCTGGCTTGCAATCGACATTCGCACCACAATCACTAATTAAGAATTCTCCCTTTTGACCTAGAAGTAGACAGGATAGGCATGGTCTAACCTCACCAATTCTACCTAAGATGAACATAGCTGAAACTAATACTGCACCTGTAGACCCACAGGATACAAAGCCACCGGCTAATGGATCATTTTTACAAATGTTTAAGCCCTTAACTAAGCTTGAATCTGGCTTTTTTCTAAAGGCTTTAGTTGGAATATCATTGTTTGTAATTTCTTCACTACAATCAATAATTTCAACCTGCTCCTTATTATAGGATAATGTATCCAGCACAGGCATAATGATATCCTTTTTTGCACATAGGGTAACCATTAAATCACTATTTTCATTAATGGCATCGATTGCACCAGAAACAAGCTCGTTTGCTGGCTTATCTGCGCCCATAAGATCAACAACAATCTTAATCATATTAAACCTCTTATTCAATACCAATAATATAAGAATAAATATCCTGATTTCCCTTTAGAGGATATACCTCAATATAGGAATTTAGTGTTTCAGCAAATTCTCTAATAGAATCACATTCTTCAATTTTAACATCCTGTCCACATAAAATAGACATAACCTGCTTATCACCAAAATCACTAATCTTCTTTAAGGATTTTTTAACAGCTGTAACTCTATCCTTATCGGAGGCAATTAAATTGCCATTGTAAATACAGATATAGTCACCCTTTTTAATCTTAATGCCATTCATTGCTGTATCACGAATCGAATAGGTAACCTCAAGTGTAGAAACATTTTTGATTACTTCTATTTCCGTTTTTACAATTTCATCGATATCATCAATTTCATAATTAAGCATAGATACTGCAGAATAGCCTTCAGCAATCGTCTTTGTAGGAACGACATATACCTTAGCCTTATCATAGTTTTCTGCAGCCTGCTTTGCTGCCATAACGATATTTCCATTATTT
>JAFPSY010000041.1:0-24657 GCA_017413585.1 Acholeplasmatales bacterium | reverse complement strand
GGTAGTAAAAATTGTCCAGATTGTAGGAATTTAAAGCTTAATTTTTTAAAGTATGGAATTGAATTTGAGGAAATTGAAATCTTAGATTCTCTAAAGAATTTAAAAGAATTTTTACATTATAGAGATAACAACAAGGAAGTATTTGAAAGATTAATTCAAATTGGAGATATTGGTATTCCATGTATTATAGATGGAGATCATGTATTCACGGATTGGGAATCCTATTTAGTAGAGCTAGGACATAAGGATCTTATTTATGAGTATTCCTTTAAATCCTCATGCTCAATTACCGGTAAGGGCTGTTAGATTCTATAGAAATATGGTTTAATATAAATGGTGATATTATGAAGCAATATACAGTTTATTATTTATCTTTATCAGAAATAAAATTTTATAAAACCTATCTTTTGAGTCAAATTTCAGAGGAAAGAAAGAAAAGAGTAGAATCCTATATCAATGAGGATGATAAGCTTTTATCCTTAGGTGCAGGCTATTTCATTCATAAATATTTTAAGGACGATGTTAAAAAAACAAAATCAGGTAAGCTTATCTCTCCTAAGGGATTCTTTAATATTTCTCATTCCAAAAAATATGTCGTTTTTTTAATTGCAGATAAGGAATGTGGAATTGATATTGAAGAAAAAAGAGAGGTTAAGGAAGAATTAATCCATTATGCCTTTAGTGATGCCGATAGGGAGCTTATGAAAAAGCCTGAGGATTTCTTTTTAATGTGGACATTAAAGGAAGCTATATCTAAGGCTGAGGGGTCTGGGCTTTCTGGTAAATCCATAAAGGATATTCCTGTAGGTACAGGATTAATTGAATATAAGGATGAATCCTATATGGTTAAATTTACTACATTAGCGGATTATTATATATCTGTTGCTGTAAAGACAGATAAGCCTTTTGAGATTGTATTAAAGGAAGAAATCATTAAGTAAGATGTGGTGAAAATAATGAAAAATTATTTTAAGATTTTGAAGCATGATCTTTGCGCATTATGCATCATGGCAATTATCTTTTCCTTCTTAGGCTTTTTGCTTGATAATTTAATAAATTTAATAAAAACGGGTATTATAAATAATGATAGCTTTGTATTACAATTTAATGCATCCTATGGCTTTATGGCATTTTTATTCTATTTTATTGGTAGTCCTAGTGAACCAGCTATTTTTGGTATTAGGCTTATAAAAAAGAAGAATAAATGGAGTGTATTCTTATCTCATATTGTTTATTTTATTGTTTTATATGTACTCATTTTAGGTGGTGGAATCGCTATAGGCTATTTTTGGCATTTTACGGTTCAAGCAGAAATCTTTGATTATAGTGCATGGCCATTCCATATTACAAAATATGCAGAAATGTTTACCTCACTAGGGTTTACTTTATTCTTTTATTTATTCTTAAGATTTATTTATCATCCTATGCTAAATATTTTAAAGGAAAAGCATAAGCCAAATGAATTAATTGGTGGTGTAGTATTCTATATCATTTTACTTATCGATTTAATTTATGGATGGATTCAAATTATAAGAAGTGATACACATACAGGTGCAATCTATTGGGAATTAAATTTAACCGATGGTTCCATTGATTTCTTCGCCTTAGCGAATACGATATTGATTGGTTTATTCTATGCCTTCTTAATTTTATTCCTATGTGCAAATTTAAAATATTTTACTGTAAAGAAATATACAATTTCAAAGAAGAATCCAGAAACGAAATTTGCTATATTTATTGCGGCAAGAAATGAATCTAGTGTCATAGGAGATACCTTAGATGCATTAACGAATTCCATGTATCCTAAGAAGAAATATGATATATATGTCATGGTTGAAAAGATAGAGGATCCTACCGTTGAAATCTGCAAAAAATATGATAATGTATATTGCTATGTAAGAGAAACCCAAGATCAAGGAAAGGGATATGTTCTTGATGAAATTGTAAAAAGAATTTTAAAGGAAAATAGATATTATGATGCCTATTTAGTTTTAGATGCAGATAATATCATCGATTATGAATTCCTATCAAGAATGAATGATGCATACCAGGAGGGCTTTGATATAGTTGTTGGAAACAGAAATAATAAGAATTGGAATTCAAGTGCGACCTCAGGTGCATCTGGCTTAACCTTCTCTATTATTAATTTTCAAAATGAGCTTAAGACTCGCTTTGGTGAAATGGTATTATTAACAGGTACAGGCTTTTGTATTAAAGCATCCATTATTAATTCCTTAGGTGGCTGGCCATTTCATTCCCTAACAGAGGATTATGAAATATCAAAATATGCAGAGGAGAATAAATTATCCTCCTGCTATGTATCTGATGCTATATTCTATGATGAGCAGCCGATTTATTTAAAGGATTCGATCAAGCAAAGAACGAGATGGGTTAAGGGATTCATGGATAATCAAAAGGGTAGAAGAAAACAAAACCTATCTGGTATTGCAGCCTTTGGCCTTGCGATATGCTTTATTTTATTCATTGTTTATAATATCGTATTAGGTATTATAAATTTAGTAATAGGTAGTGGAGATAAAACATCTATATATTTTGCTATTGGGGCATTTATTGCCTATTATGTAGCTGTTTTTGTAATCTCAATGATTGTATTCTTCTTAGATAGAAAGAATAATGATATAAAGCCTTCTAGAATCATTTTAGTTTCCTTATATCATCCATTCTTTTTAGCTACCTATATTATTTCATTCTTTAGAATATTTAAGAAGAAGGGTAAGACCTGGGAGGTCATACCACATTCGGTTTCTATGGATAAGAAGGAATAGTGCCCACATTGTGGGCATTTATTTTTTTTATAAAATGTGGTTGACAATGTAATAAATGTTGTGTACAATATAATTGCGAACAATGAAAGAGAGGCAATCATATGGCAAAATTATATGATCAAGAATATAAGGTGGTAAAAAGAGATGGAACAGAGGTTTCATTAAATGATTTTCGGGGCAAGGTATTATTAATTGTGAATACAGCTACAGGCTGTGGATTTACACCACAGTATGAGGCTTTAGAGAATTTATATAAGGCATATCATGAAAAGGGATTAGAGGTTTTAGATTTCCCATGTGACCAGTTTGGTCACCAGGCACCTGGATCGGATGATGAAATCCATGAATTTTGTACAGCTAAGTACAAAACAACCTTCGATCAATTTAAGAAGATTGAGGTAAATGGAGAAAATGAGCTTCCTTTATTTACCTTCCTAAAGAGCGAGGCAAAAGAGGATGAAATCCATGGTATGGGTAATAAAATGAAAATGGGTATGGTAAAGGGATTATCTAAGACCTATAAGAAGAAGGAAGATATCCTATGGAACTTCACAAAATTCTTAGTAAATAAGGAAGGAGTAGTCATCGCAAGATTATCTCCTATTGAAGATCCAATGAAGCTTGAAGAAAGAATTAAAGAAGAACTAGGTGAATAATATGTTTGATGCGGTTATCATTGGGGCAGGACCTGCAGGTATATCTGCAGGATTATATCTAAAGAGAGCAAATAAGAATGTGCTTATCCTATATCATGGTGAATCCCAACTTGAAAAGGCACATAAGATTGATAATTTCTATGGATTTCCTTTAGGAATTACAGGTAAGGATTTATATATAAATGGTATCAATCAGGCTGTAAATTTAGGTATAGAGGTAAAAGACTTAGAGGTATTATCCATTCAAATGAATGAAAAAATGGAGTATACTATAAGAACAAGTGAAGAGGAATTTAATAGTAAGGTTGTTATACTTGCAACTGGAAATAAGAAGCTAAGACCTAATATTAAGGGTGTAGAGCTATTTGAGGGGTCTGGAGTTTCTTATTGTGCAATTTGTGATGGCTTCTTCTATAGAAAGAAGAATGTTGTTGTCATTGGTAGTGGAACATATGCAATAAGTGAAGCAACTGAGCTTAAAAATGTTACGCCAAATGTTACTATTTTAACGAATGGCTTAGAATTGAATGGTACAACAGATATTCCTGTAGTAACCAAGGAAATTAAAGAAATTGTTGGTGAAGGAAGAGTATCTGGTGTAAAATTTATGGATGATACAACCCTTGATGTAAATGGAGTATTCATTGCCCTAGGTGAGGCAGGTGGTGCTGATTTTGCAAAGAAGCTTGGTATCTATATGGAAAAGGATAATATTGTAGTCGATGAAAATATGAGAACGAATATTCCAGGAGTATATGCCTGTGGAAATGTCGTTGGTGGACTATTACAAATTAATAAGGCAGCCTATGAAGGCGCAAAGGCTGGCCTTGATGCAGTAAAATATATTAATGAAAAGAGGTAAATTGTATGGTATATGTAATTAATAGCGCAAAGGAATTTGATGAATTAGTAGAAAGTGGCAAGAATGTATTAGTAGACTTCTATGCAGATTGGTGTGGTCCATGCAGGATGCAAGCTCCAATCGTTGAGGCAATTGCAGAGGAAACCCCTGATGTAGTTGTTGCTAAATTAAATGTAGATGATGTTGATGATGTTGCAGAAAGATTCAATATCGTATCTATTCCAACCCTATTAATCTTTAAGGGCGGAAAGCTTGTAAAGAATTTTGTAGGAGTAACAATGAAGGCTAATATTTTAGCTGCATTAAAGTAAAATTATGGATAAATATGATTGCTTAAAGCTTGATAATCAGCTATGCTTTCCACTTTATGCTGCCGCAAAGGAGGTAGTAAGAAAGTATAAGCCATTTTTAGACAAGCTAGATTTAACCTATACCCAATATATTGCCATGATGGTAATTTGGGAGCAAAAAAAGCTTCATGTAACTGAGCTTGGTAAAAAGCTATATCTAGATACAGGTACGATCTCTCCTTTAATCCGAAAACTAAAACAAAAAAATTATATTACTATATCTAGAGATAGTGCTGATGAAAGAGTTCAGATTATTGAAATAACCAAAGAGGGCGAAGCCTTAAGGGAGGAAGCACTTTCTGTACCTAAGGGAATGGCCCAAAATAGATGTATTGATTTATCCTTAGAGGAAGCATGTACTCTAAAGAGTATATTAGAAAAGATTTTGGGTAAAGAATAATACATATGGAAAGAAATAGATAAACAAGTCTATTTCTTTTCTTTTTGTTCAAAAAAAAACACATATTATCTTTTGTTATAGGAAAACTTTTGTTATACTATTTTTGAGAGAAAGAGAGTGATGCTTATGGAGCTATCATCCATTATGCATAGTGCGAATAAGAGATATGCCTATGCTTTAGATAAGGATACATTTTTAATAAGAATAAGAACAAAAAAGGACGATTTAAGTAAGATAATATTACATTATCAGGATAAATATATTCCTATTTCAAGATTAGATACTAGAAAAGAAATTGAAATGGTAAAATATGCAAGTGATTCTATATCCGATTATTATGAAATAGAAATTCATTTCCATTTAGTTTGCCTAAGATATTATTTTGAGCTTATTGGGGATGAAACCTATTATTTTGGTAATGAAAGATTCTTTAAGAAGCCTATAGATAATATAGATTATATGTTTGATTTACCTCAAACCCTAAGGGAAGAGGAAATGTATATAGTACCATCCTGGGCTAAGAATAAAATTATATATCAAATCTTCCCATCAAGATTTAGATCGAGCGAGGATGTTTCTGAGGAAATATGGTATAAGGCTCCTATGGGACATATGGATAATATTGGTGGTAATTTAAGAGGTATTATTAACAAATTAGATCATATGAAGGAATTAGGAATTGATGTCATTTATATGACTCCTATTTTTAAAAGCCCATCAAGCCATAAATATGATATCGTCGATTATTATACGATTGAGCCTACCTTTGGGTCTAAGGAGGATTTAATTGAGCTTGTAGATAAGGCTCATAGCCTTGGTATTCGTGTTGTATTAGATGGTGTATTTAACCATACCTCTAGAGACTTCTTTGCCTTCAAGGATATAAGAGAAAACGGGGAAAAATCAAAGTATTTGGATTGGTATTATATTGATTCCTTCCCTTTAATTATGGAATATGGTAAAAGACCAAATTATAAATGCTTTTCCTATTTTGGTGGTATGCCAAAATTAAGAGAGGATAATCCAAATGTAAGAAGATATTTCATCGATGTTGCAAAATATTGGATTAAGGAAGCTAAAATTGATGGGTGGAGGCTTGATGTTGCCGATGAGATTGCCCATTCCTTCTGGAGAGAATTTAGAAGTGAAATAAAAAAGGAATTCCCAGAGACCTTAATCATTGGTGAGGTATGGCATTATGCGGATGATTTTTTAGATGGTGATGAATGGGATACCGTAATGAATTATGATTTCTTCTTTGCAGTAAGAGGATTATTAAAGGAGGAAAGAAGTACCGTTACAGAATTCTATCAAGAATTATCTAGGATAAAGGGCAAGGTACATTATAGGGTTTATCCATTACTTTGGAATTTATTAGATTCTCATGATACGGAAAGATTTTATAATGGAATCAATTATGATAAGAAAAAGATGAAGCTTGCAGCTGCATTCCAACTATTAAGTCCAGGTATGCCACTTGTATATTATGGTGATGAATATGGTATGCATGGAGGGGGCGACCCAGACTCAAGAAGAGGAATGTATTGGGATAAGAAATACCAGGATTTAGAATTATATGATTGGTATAGAAATTTAATATCTGTAAGAAAGAAATATACAGGTATCCTAGATTATAATGATGTTGATGTGAAAACAAATGATGAAACAGGCTTACTTCGAATTGAAAAGAAGGATTATGTAATTCTATATAATACAAAGGCTAAGGAAATATTTGTCGATGAGCTAAAGCTCAAAATGGAATTAATTACAGGGGCTATTTCTGATGGCTATATGGAAGGATATAGCGTATTTGTATATAAGAAATAAGGAACAAAAAAGACATGAAATCAATCATGTCTTTTTCTTTTAGAATGCAGCCTTGAAATTGGACCACATTTGATTTAATGCTTGTGTTTGACTACCAAAATCCTTCATTATGCAGCAACGAACAAGTGTTTCCTCATCGGGATATTGGGCATCAAATTGTCTTCCTCTCTCTTCACTATCTACATATAGTGTTGCATCAGGGGTGCCGAAATAGAAGGATAAGTCTACTAAGTCGCAATCAGATTCTTCTGGGTCTGCCTCATACCAATCTAATACCAAATCCCATATGGCATCACCAATAATTGGGGAGGTATAGCCTGTATATTCCATACATTCTGCAGCAATTTCAGGGTCACAAATGAAATTGACAAATTCCTGTGCTAAATCAATATTTGCACCCTTTGGCATACACCATCCATCAAACCATACATTAGATCCTTCCTCTGGAATAATGTAGGCTAAGGTCTTACCTAGCTCATCTGCCTGATCCATTGCATATACTGCATCACCACTCCATGCGGTATTGATCCAGTAGGTACCCTTTACCATTTCGTTTTTACCATCATCGGTTTCAAGTCCATAGATATTTTTCTTTAATCCAATTAGGGCATCCTCTGCCTTATTTAGGGTTTCATTATCACATCGATTAAAGATTAAGGATAATTGTTCATTATATTCAATATCAGATAATATTCCATTATCATGATCTTCCTTTAATGCATTCACCTCATCCTGATATACATGAAGAATAACGGTTGCGTAGGTATCTCGAATGGAATCCTTAAGTGCAATTTTTCCTTTATATTTTGGATTGAATTGAGCTTCCCAGGTAGTAACATCTAGTATATCTACCTCCTCAGGGTCATACAAATATCCCATAGTACCCCAAAAGTAAGGTACAGCATAGGTAGAAAATCCCTCTTCCTTAAATAATTCCTTAATATATGGGGATCCATAATCTCTAAAATTGGAAAGCTTATCTCCATATTCACCTATAGCTACATCATAATCAAAGGATTCAAGCATTCCTTCCGATTGCATCTTTTGAATCATATAATCGGATGGACAAATTAAATCAGGGCTAATGGAGCCTGCCTTCATTTGGTTATACATATCCTCAGGAGTGGAGAAGGTTTCATAGGAAACATAAACGGTCTTACCATAGGTTTCAAAATAATAATCCTGAAATTTTTCTACTGTGGATTTTGCTTCAATATTTCCATATTCGTCCGTACCCTCAAAGATATAATCCTCCCAGTTATAAACTACTAGGGTATAGTCATAATGCATACAGGAGGTTAGGGTTAATCCTAAAAGTAAGAAAGAGCTAGTAGCGCTAAGTGCTTTAATTAATTTTCTTTTCATTAGCGTTCACTCCTTTTTCTTAATTTCATGGATATAATAAACATAGCACCCATAACGATAATGAATAATACTGTAGTAAACGCTCTAAGCTGAATAGGTAGGGATTCCTTTTTCGTTACCGCCTCAACATAGGTTGAAATGGTATCGAAGCCCTGACCTGGCTTGGTGAATGCAGTAATAATATAATCATCTAGTGATAAGGTTACAGAAAGTAAGAATCCAGATACAATACCAGGTAAAATATCAGGAATCATTACCTTAAATATGGCTTCTCTTTCTGTTGCGCCTAAGTCTAGTGCTGCCTCAAATAAGGAATTATCCATTTGCTCAAGCTTTGGCTCAACACTTAATACAACAAATGGTAGAGTTAATACCATATGACCAATTATAAGCGTAATAAAGGTTCTAGGCCAATTCATAGAAACAAATAAAATACATAAGGAAATTGCCATAACAATTTCAGCATTAACTACTGGAATTTGGTTTACAAAGCTAAATGTGCTCTTGATCCATTTTCTTTTCATGTAGTGTGTACCAATCGCACCAGCTGTACCTACGATGGTTGCAAGAGCACCAGCTATAAGGGCAACTAAAATGGTATTGCCACAGGCATTCCAAATCTTTTGTGCATATTTATTTCCAGCGTAGTTAAATAAGGTTTGATAAGGAATCATGGAAAACCCATTCCATGTTCCTGTAATTCTTGCTGTAGTAAATGAATTTACAATTAAATAGAAGATGGGTAAATCCATTAGAATTAAAACAAAGAAGATGAATATTTTAACAAAGATTTTTTGAATCTTTTCATTCGTTCTTTTTCTTTTTAATAGCTCATCTGTTGAAAGAGTACGTCTTATCTCCATTAGAATAATCCTCCTCTCTTAACAGGCTTTTTATCATTTGCAATAGTAGATATTAATGTTGTAATACCAATCATCAATAGCATGATAATAGCTAAAACAGATCCTACATTATAGGAATTTTGAGCAGTAGAGGAGAATTGATTTGCAATTAGATTACCAATTAATGTAACCTTACCTCCACCTAGCTTATCTGCAATGACATAGCTTGACATTGTTGGCATAAATGTCATTAAAATTGCAGAAATAATACCAGGAATCGTCATAGGTAGTATAGTCTTAAAGAATACCTGAGGAGTATTTGCACCTAAATCCTTTGCTGCCTCAATTTGGCTTTGGTCTAACTTTAGCATTTGGTTATATAAGGGTAAGATTGCAAAGGGTAGGTAATTATATACCATACCAATAACGGTAGATAACAATGCATGATTTTCACTAGATATACCAATCCAGGATAGCATATCTCTTGTTGCAATAGTACGAATGACAAAGTTAATCCACATAGGGATTAGGAATAAATAAACTAATATTTTATTTTTGTTGTATTTGCTTGATGCTAAGAAATAAGCAATTGGATAGCCTATAAGTAAGCATACTAATGTATTTAATATACCAACAATAATGGACATTCCAATAACCTTAAAATTAGAGGAATTGGAAAATATGGTTTGGAAATTTTCAAATGTGAATTGACCATTTTGATTGGTAAATGCGTAGAATAAGATAAGAAGAATAGGGGCTAAAATGAATAAAATCATAAATAATGCATAAGGAATACAAAGGCTAGCCTTAAAATTCATATGTCTTATTCCATATCCGATTTTTTTCAAAAAGCCCATTATTTGTTACCTCCCTTAAGAGATACCTTAATAAGGGATTTATCGATGATAACCGCAACCTGGTCTTCTTCATTCCATAGCCATTCACTATTTAGCATGAAATCCTCTTCCTCAGGGGTTCTAACAATAATTTCATAGTGATCTCCTAAGTAAATCATAGAAATGATATTACCGACGATTTCACTTTTATCCTGATCATCTGATATTTGAATTGCTTCAAATGGAACCTCAACATTAATTGCCATATTTTCATAATGAATGATTCTACCATTTTCATCAATAAGCTCATCATTATCATTGAAGGATGCATTAGGGAATAGAGATAGAATATCAAAATCAAAGGTTGCGTTGGCAAATTCGATTTGATGATTCTTTGTAATGAAGCCATCATAGAAATTCGATGTATATGGCTTTTTCATAATCTGAATATTTACAGGCTCAACAGATAAGCCTATTGTAATACCCTCTTCAAGATATTTTGTTGATTGTACCATAAGCTCATTCTTGCCAATCATTACGATATATTCATAATGCATACCCTTAAAAATTCTAGATGCAATGACACCATCAATAGTGCCCTTACCTGCATCAGAAATAATAACATCCTCAGGGCGGATGACAACATCGACTTTTTCATTTACCTGGAATTTACCAAAATCTACAGGGTCTGCATCAAAATAAGTGCCTAAGAATCGAACCTTATTATCCTTTGCCATAGTACCTGTATAGATAGAGGATTCACCAATGAAGTCGGCAACAAAGGAATTGACTGGCTCATCATAAATTCCCTTAGGGTCTCCAATTTGCTGGATGTTACCATCGTTCATTACGACAATGGTATCACTCATAGTTAAGGCTTCCTCCTGGTCGTGTGTTACATAGATGAAGGTAATGCCTAATTGCTTATGCATAGCCTTAAGCTCAAGCTGCATTTCCTTTCTCATTTTTAAATCTAGTGCGCCAAGTGGCTCATCAAGAAGAAGAATTTCAGGCTCGTTGACGATGGCACGTGCAATGGCAATTCTTTGCTGCTGTCCACCAGATAGGGTAGATATTCCTCTTTCCTCAAATCCCTCAAGATCTACGATTTTAAGTGCATTGGACACCTTCTCATGAATTACCTTTTTATCTAGGTGCTTATATTTAATTTTTGGATTGCCCTTTTTATCTAATACGGGATTACCATTTTTATCCTTAACCTCGTATGGAATCTTTTTTAATTTCAATCCAAATGCGATATTATCATATACATTTAAATGCTGGAATAATGCATATCTTTGAAATACGGTATTAATTGGTCTTTTATTTGGTGGAAGAAGAGATATATCCTTTCCATTTAATAAAATTTCACCACTCGTAGGTAATTCAAATCCAGCAATCATTCTAAGTGTTGTGGTTTTTCCACATCCTGAAGGTCCAAGAAAAGTAACAAATTCTCCCTTCTTGACCTTTAGGTTAAAATTCTCGACAGCAAAAAATTCGCTGTTGTCGTACATCTTAAAGACGTTATTAAGTTCAATTATGTAATCTGTTTCCTTTTCCATGCTTACCTCCTTGTAAAAAAGAAAATCTTAACCCTAAAGATTTAGATCCCTCATGTTAAGACAATCTGTTTTGCCAGTTTATTAAATATAATTTAATACATAATTAAGTCTATTTTACCAAATTCGAATTTATTTTCAATCAAAAACTCAAAATATTTCAAATAAATAATATTTCAAAAATTGGTGTTATTTTAAAATTCTATTTCGTAACAGCGTGTATCACTTCTTTCAATAACACTTGTTTTGGTTGTTTTAACACAATTTCTATGTTATTATAAAAAAGGCATTATGCCGAAAATATAAATTAGGAGAAAAATATTATGAAGAAAAACTTTTTTAGAGTTGGCGCATTCGCTGGCTTAGCCATTTCTGCTTTAGTATTAGCTTCCTGTGGTGAGAATGTTGAAACATCAACAGAAGTAGTTAATCCTACAACTACAGAGGTTGTACCTACAACTACAGTAGAGCCTACAACAACTGAAGAGATTCCTGAAACTGTAGAAATTACAGACTTAGATGGTAAGGTATTTACTGTTTCTGAAACTAAGGATGCAAATGTTGTTACAAAGGCTTTATTATTATCTGCACTTTCTGGCGTTCAGGCTGAAAAGAGCCCATACGCTATTGCACTTGATGCTGCCTTACTTGGAAGCATTACTGCAGAGGGAAATGGAGTTACTGGTACAATTAACGCAAATGTAAACGCAAGTGTTGCTGCATCTATTGGTGATAAACCATATACTGCCTTTGATGTTACAAAGGATTTAACTGAGGCTGACATTGAAAAAGCTGTTGGTGAATTAAATAATATTGCTGCAGTTGCATCTTTAAAGGGAGACGTTCAATTCTCTAATTTTGTAATTAATGAAAAAGATCCATTCTTTACTAAGTATCCAACTGCTCTTGAGCAGATTAAGCCACAAATTGAGGCTTTAGCTAAGGAAAAGGTTCATGCGGATTTACGTGCATTCATTAAGGATAATACAGCATATGGTGAATTCTTCGCACATATTCCTGAAGTAGTTCTTGAAGCTATAGATTCAAAAGCAAAGAGTGATATTGATTATACACCTAAGTCTGAGGGTATATTTACTAAGGTTGCTCCAATGGTTACAACAGTACTTAGTGATTATCAGAATTTATCTTTAATTAATTTCTATAACAAGTATGTAGAAACGATTGACTTTGATGAGGATGCTAAGATTCAATTAGTACCTATTGATTTATCTATGGTAAATGCTGAATTCTTTGAATCCGAAACATACCAAATGGTTGTTTCCTTTGTTGAAGCATTAGGAATTGAAATTAGTGAGATTAAGGATGGCGTTGCTACATTCTCATTAGATATTACTGGTGCTAAGGTAAAGAGCTTCTTAAAGCAAATTGGTCAGGATAAGATTGCTACTATGGCTAATGCAGTACTACCTAATGATGAATCCTTAGTAAAGATTGCTTTAGATGTAGATTTAGCAAAGGCTAGATTAAATCATTTTGAAGTTTATACAAGTGCAGTTGAAACAATTGGTAACCTTGTATTAGCATATGCTACATTACAGATGCCTGAGGATGCAACATTACCTGTTGAGAGTGTTAAGGGTTCTTTAGGATTAGCAATTGATGTAAAATATGACGCTGATGTAAATGCAGTAGCAGAGCCTAAAGAAGGCATTGAATATACTGTTGCAGACTAATCTATAACAAAATTACAATCAATTATATTTTAAAAATGGGATGCTATGAAATTCATAGCATCTTTTTTGCTCTAGACATTTTTTTGATTATATACAAGGGGAAAATACCTAAAGACTTTGTTTTTGTTTCAAAATGGTGTATAATATAGGTTGCAATATAGCAAAACTTAAAACAAAGAGGAGAACAAAAAAATGAAAAAAATATTTTTAAGAACAGGAGCTCTTGCAGGATTAGCCGTTTCTGCATTAGCATTAGCATCCTGTGGCTCAAGTGAGGTTGAGGTTAAGGATTTAGATGGTAATTCTTATAAGATTGCTGCAACTGAGGATTCTGAGGCTGTATCTAAGGCAATCGTATTAGCTGCAAATAGTAGCACTCAGGAAACTGAAGGTAAGTTCTATGCATTTGGCGCTGAGGCAAAGATTAATGCAAATGTAACTGTTGAATCTGATGGTATTAAAGGTACTATTGTTGCAAATGCTAGCGCAAGCGCAGGCGCAACTATGGGTAAGGCTACTTACGCTGCATATACACCAGATGAGGATGGTGCTTATAAAGAGGCTGATGTTAAGGCTGCTACAGATTTATTAAAGAAGAACCTAGGTGCATTAGTAACTGCACATGGTGAGGCTCAGTTTAAGAATTTTAGTGTAGATGTTAACAATAAAGCATTTGCTGACTACACAGCTGAGGAAAAGGAAGAAGTAAAGAATAAGTTTAAGGCAGTTGATGGTAAGACTGCTAAGGCTGATGTTAAGGCATTCTTATATAATGATGGCTATGCTTATGGTGAACTTAATGCTACTTTACCTGAAGAGATTGCAAAATTATCTACTGAAGGTGAAGCAAAAGAAACAAAGATGGAGCAATATGTTAAGGCAGCTGTTCCATTTGATGAGATTTCACCTGTCGTATCTACTGCATTAAATACATATCAGACAAAGACATTTGCTGATTTCATTGAATATGCAAAGAAGAATATCCCAGGCTTCGATGGTGTTTCTATTCCTGAATTACCAAAGCTTGATGCTAAATTCTATGAATCTAATGAATATAAGCAATTAGTTGACATTGTTAAGGAGTTAGGTGTTAAGGTTTCTAACGTTTCTAATGGTAATGTAACCTTCGAGGTTGAGGTTACTGAACCAGAAGTAAAGGCTGCTGCTGAGAAGGTTGATCCTAAGTCTGCTGCAATAATTGCATTATTATTCTCTGGTGATAAGTCATTATTCAAGGCATCTGTTACTGTAGATATGGCTCATGGTAGATTAGTATCTGTTAATGTTTCAACTGAGGCATTAGATAAGATTGTTACTATTGCTGCATACGCAGTTTCAAGCGTTGTTTCTGGCATCATTTCTGGTATTACAGGTAACCAGTCTTCTACTCCATCATTACCTACTTTACCATTCCAAAAGCTTGAGGGTACATTATCCGTTGAATTAAACTTCAAGTATGATGGTGATGTTAATGTTTCTGCAACTCCAAATTCTTCTAAGACTTACGTTGAACAGGGTGCTGAAAGACAATAATGAATATGCTTGAGAGGTTGCTTATGGCAACCTCTTTTTTTTGCAAAAAAAATTTGGTATACTTACTATAGAAAGTGAGGCCCGATTATGAAATCAAAGGTATATTTTACTAAGGATATAACACCGAATGCTGTTTTAAAACTTTATAAATACTTAGGATTTGAATTAAAGGGCAACGTAGCCATTAAGCTTCACTCGGGTGAGGCAGGTAACCAAAACTTTTTAAGACCATTATTTTGGAAGCCAATCATAGATTATATTCAAGGTACAGTAGTGGAATGTAATACAGCTTACGATGGTATGAGAAATACAACCCCTAAGCATTTAATTACCATTCATGAGCATGAATGGGATAAGTATTTTAAATTTGATTTAATGGATGCAGAAGGTCCTGATTTAGAAATAGAAATTCCAAAGGGTAAGGTTATAAAGAAGAACTGGTTTGGAAAGAATTTTAAGAATTATGATTCTATGATTGTTCTTGCCCATTTTAAGGGACATCCTATGGGTGGATATGGTGGTGCATTAAAGCAATTATCGATTGGCTGTGCATCAAGCTATGGTAAGGCATATATCCATGGTGCAGGAAATGTAGATGAAATATGGACATCTGACCATGATTCCTTCTTAGAATCTATGGCAGATGCTGCAATGAGCGTTGTAGACTTTTTTAAAGGAAATATTGTATATATTAATGTAATGAAGAACATGAGTGTCGATTGTGATTGCTGTAGTGTTGCAGAGGATCCTTGCCTTAAGGATATGGGTATTATGATTTCCCTTGACCCTGTTGCAATCGATCAGGCTTGTATCGATATGGTTAAGAATTCATCTGATCCAGGTCGTGCTCATTTCTTAGAGAGAGTAAATTCTAGGAATGGTGAGCATACCATTGAGGCTGCAGAGGCATTAGGTATTGGCTCTAGGGATTACGAATTAATTAATGTTACAGATTTAATTTAAAGAATACGGCCGAGCCGTATTTTTTTGGAGGGTATTATGGATTCATTATTAGAATTAAAGGAAAAAATAGATCAATTTACAAAGGATAGAGATTGGGAGCAATTCCATACACCATCGAATTTAGCTAAGAGTATTTCTATAGAGGCTTCTGAGCTTTTAGAATGCTTTCAGTGGAGTGATACGAATTATGATATCGATAAGGTATCTGAAGAGCTTGCCGATGTATTTAATTATGCAATACAGCTTGCCTCTGTATTGGATTTAGATGTTAAGGATATTATCTTAAAGAAAATGGAGAAGAATGCTTTAAAATACCCTATTGCTAAGGCAAAGGGTTCAAGCAAAAAGTATAATGAGCTATGATAAAGGAAATAAATAATAATAAAATATATTATCTATATGATTCTAAAAATAGTGATACATTAATTGTTATGCTTCATGGACTTACGATGTCTAGTGAATTATATCCTATAAGTGATTTGGCAGAATATTTATATAGTCTAAATTATGACATTTTAAGATTCGATTTCATCGGTCATGGAAAATCCTATGGAAAGCCTTTAGATATGACCTTAGAAATTGAAATCGATGATGCTAAAGCTATGATAGATTCCTATAAGGATAAATATAAAAAATTAATATTCATAGGACATTCCCAAGGTGGCGTTATAGCATCCTATCTTGCAGGAATTTATAACCCATATAAGGTGATCCTATTAGGTCCCGCCTTTAATTTGATGGATTGCTTTAAAAATGGTGATTTCTTTGGCAAAAAAATCAAAGAGAATCAGCCTGTTCACATATGGGATATGCGTCTATCCTATGATTATTTAAAGGATACTAGAAAGGAAGATTATTATATTCTTAAATATCATAATGAGGTAACTATAATTCATGGCGATAAAGATCGATTATGTCCTCTATCCTATAGTATTCAATTTAAAGAAAAATATAAAAATGTTCATCTTGAAATTATACATGGTTCAGATCATGAATTTTATGACTTTTTTGATGAATTAAAAAAGAAGGTAGGTGCAGCATTAAATGAATAAGAAAATATGCATTGTACCACTTGGGCTTTTAGCTTTTCTTGCCTCCTGTGGTACTAGTATACAGGATATAACTGTAGAAAGTGGAAGTGTACCTTTAGTAGATACTACAACTAAGATGCAAGAAACAACAACTATACCAGAAACTACAACTACAACAAAAACTATCACTCCAACAACAACCATTTTCCCTGAAAATAAGGATTATACCTATAATGAATTTATAGATGTAGCCTTTGGTAGTAATCAAGTCATTTATAATGCAGGAGATTCTAATCCCTATGGAATTGATTTGACAAAATATGGCAATGATATTTCTGCTATATTTTATGAGCCAAAGGATATAGATGATCCTTATATAGATGTAGACTATTATGAATTTTATAGAAATTTTAATGTAGCTATTACCTATGAGGATGCCTATTATAGAGCACTTCATGGATTTATTGCAGGAGATATTACACCAGAGGATTATATGCCTAAGAATTTAGGCGTTATGGAGGGGGATAAATACGTAAGGCTATCTAGTGGTACCTATATATTAGATACAGAGGGAAATTATATAGGCTATATGCCAAACACAAGAGGCTATGCACGCTGTATTTATTATGGATGTGGCTATGTTTCCTTAAATGATGTTTCTGCATACCTTTTAGCCTTTGGCTCATTACCTGCAAATAGTAATTATGGTACAGCAAGCTTGAACCGAAGTGAAGCCCTTGAAATGTGGGGAGAATACGCAAGAATAAATAATCAAAATTTCTCAGGGGATACAACAAGATATCCTTATGAACCACTACTTCCAAATATTATGGGAAGAGGAAGTATAAAATATACAGAAACAGATTTTGGTACAAAGGGAAATTACAAATATCAATTTTATAATAAAAGCGAACAAACCCTAGACCCATACAACGATGGAGAATATATAAGTAGAGGAATTTGTAGATTTGTCTTTGTAAGTGATATAAAGGTAACCTCTATTGATGATAGATATGTATTCTATACCTATAACCACTATAACGATTTTCAGGAGTATTTGAACTACGATGATGGCTTTGGAATCCGCTTTGGATGTGAGTCTGCAGGTAACCTTCCATGCTCGTCTAGGAACGATTATGATGACAGTTTCACTACATCAACGGAATATCAAGCACCTGTGACTAGACAATTTCTATTTTTTGTCTAAAAGCAATCGTTTTCGAAAAAAATGATTGTGTAAATTCGTCATTTTTGTTATATACTATAAGTGCTTAAGAAATAAGTTATCATATAAACTCCCTAAAATATGATGACTGTCATAAGCAAACTATAACTCTCCCAATTTAAGGAATAAGGAACGGCTCCCACTGTTCCTTATTTCTTTTTTTATGGATTTTTAGTATAATACTGATTGAGGCGATAATATGCATTTAAGAGAAGATATTCAAGATTTTTTAAACACAATACCAAAAAATGTTACCGTTGTTGCTGCAACAAAGTATGTTGGGGCAGATTTAATGAGAGAGCTATATCAAAATGGTGTTACAAATTTTGGTGAAAATAGAGTAGAGGCTTTTTTAGAAAAATATGAGGAGCTAAAGGATATAAATCCAACCTGGCATTTCATTGGGCACCTACAAAGAAATAAAGCAAAAAAAGTGATCGATAAAATCGATTATTTACATTCCCTAGATTCAATAGAGCTTGCGAAAATTATCGAAAAAGAAAGAAATACACCTCTAAATTGCTTTATTGAGGTATCGATTAACCTTGAGGAGTCTAAGAATGGAGTTCCATATATGGATATTGATTCCTTTATGGAGGAGGTATTCTTATACCCTAAGGTAAAAATCGTTGGATTAATGATGATGGCTGTAAAGGGAGATACCTTTGATGATATCAAAAATCAATTTGAAAGATTAAGAGATTTAAGAGATCTATTAGAGGAAAAATATAAAATAGAGATTCCTTATTTATCTATGGGGATGAGTGATGATTATAAGGAAGCACTAGAGGCTTCTGCAACGCATATAAGATTAGGTAGAATCCTATGGAAGGATTAGATAGCTTTAAAAGAAGAATTGATTCTTCTATAAGTAGAGTATATGAGGGTGGAGTTGTTTTACTTCCCTTTTTAGACGATAGTGAAATAGGTGTGGTAGAGGCTCAAACAAAATATTTAAATGATATTCATGTGTCCTTTGATGGTGGAATTATAGATTCTGATAGAAAAAGATGCATCTTATCCTTGTATGATATAAAAAAGGAGGATTTCAAAATTCATGTTTTTGAAATCCAATATAATAAAAAATATTATGAGCTATATCATAGAAGTATTCTAGGTGCTTTAATGGGCTTAGGTATTAAAAGAGAGGCTATAGGGGATATTGTACTAGATGAGGATAAGAATGCATATTTTGCAGCAACAGATGAAATATCTAAATTTCTACTTGCTGAATTTAATTCTATAGGTAAGGCTCCTATTACATTAAAGGAAGTTCATAATGAAATCCATAATATAATTAAATATGAGGATAAATTGCATTTTCTATCTAGCCTAAGATTAGATGTAATTATTTCATCGGCATATAATTTATCGAGGAGTGAAGCATTAGAATATTTAGAGCGTGGTGAAGTGTTTATTAACCATATCATGAATCAAAATCCTTCTCATATATGTAAAGAAAAGGATTTAATTAGTGTTAGACATAAGGGTAGAGTAGTTGTAAATAAAATAGGTGGAAATTCCAAAAGTGGAAGAATCTGTGTGACTCTATCAAAAAGAATATAGGAGTAATTTATGGATGCAGTAAGCCAAGAGGTAATGAAAAGAATAGATACATATACATGTGAACATTTAATAAAATCCATTGATTTAATGGAAGCTGCAGGTACCTCTATGGCTAGTGAGGTACTATCCCATTACTCCCCTAAAAGAGTATTACTTTTGGTGGGCTCTAGTGGTAATGGTGGAGATGCATTAGTTTTAGGAAGAAAGCTTATAGAGAAAGGTATTACGGTTGATGCTTATCTCATTAGTGATACATTAAGCAGTGATTGTAATACCAATAAGGATAGATTTAAGGGTAATATTTATTATGAGCTACCAAAGCTAGATTATGATTTAATTATTGATGGCTTGATTGGCTTTGGCTTGAAATCACAATTAAGAGATAATTATATCAAGCTAATCCATAGTGTTAATGATTCAAATATTAAAATTGTATCCTTAGATATTCCAACAGGAATTGATGCAACAAGCGGAATATCCTATGGGGCATTTATAAAAAGTGATTTATGTATCACAATAGAATATCCTAAGACAGGATTATTCTTAAATGATGGATTAGATTCCTATAAGGAATTATCGATTATATCTATTGGTATTATAAAGACCGATCAGGTTATTCATATTCATGAAAAGGAAGAATTTATGGGAATACTTCCTTATCGATTAAGAAATACGAATAAGGGTAGTTATGGTAGGAGTGCCATTCTTGCAGGATCCTATAAATACCCTGGAGCCTCCTATATAGCATATGAAGCATGTGCAGCGTTTAAAATGGGAGTAGGGTATTCCTATTTATATGTACCTAAGGAGGTATATGAATTATATGCCTTAAGGCATCCTGAGGTTATTGTTTCATGTCTATCTAGTGTAGATGGTCATATAAAATATGATGAGGACATCTTAAATTCACTTCTTAAGATGGATTCCATTTCTATTGGTATGGGTATGGATATTTCCTATGATTTATATCATACAATCGAATATCTATTATTAAATTATGATAAAACCCTAATTATAGATGCTGACGCTTTAAATACATTAGCTAAATATGGTATAGATATATTAAGAAATAAAAAATGTAGGGTTATATTAACCCCACATTTAAAGGAAATGGAAAGATTATCTAAAATAAGTGTTTCTGATATTATGAAAAATCCACTAGAAATTGCAAAGAATTTTTCTAAGATGTATGATGTTACCTTAATACTTAAGAGTGCATCAAGCATTATTACAAATGGGATGGATATTTCAATATCCGCCTTTGGCAATTCTAGCCTAGCAAAGGGTGGAAGTGGAGATATGCTATCGGGTATACTTACAGGTATTAGTGCATATTTAGATTTAGAACCCTATAAGATAGCCTCCTTAGGCTCATATATTTTAGGTAGGGCAGCAGAATATGCAGTATTGGATATAGAAGAGGAATGTATGAGTCCTTTAGATATCATACAAAATATAAATAAAGTTTTTAAGGAGATAAAGAATGGTTAAAATTGGTATTATTTGTGCAATGAAGCCTGAAATGGATATTTTATTAAATGCCATTGGGGAGGCCAAAAAGGTTAAGCTATTAGGGGTAACCTTCTATGAGGGTGAAATTATGAATCATAAGGTGGTATTATCCTTATGTGGTGTAGGTAAGGTGAATGCCGCAATTGCGACTACTCTACTCATTTCAAGCTTTAGCTGTAATTTAATTATTAATTCTGGTATTGCAGGTGGAGTATCTCCACTTAAGAAAAGAGATTCTGTAATTGCATCAAGCCTAATGTATCATGATTTTGATGCAACCATCTTTGGCTATGAATATGGTCAGGTACCATCTATGCCAAAGGAATTTATGGTAAATCCTGATTTGTTAGTTTTAGTGAAATCTATTTTTAATAGATTAAAGCTTCCATATGTATGTACAAAGGTTTATTCAGGAGATCAATTTGTATCCTCCTTAGATAAGCTTACTAAGGTAGATCTTAAGGGCGGTGTTGCTATAGAAATGGAGGGGGCAGCCATTGCTCATACCGCAATTAAAGCTGGTGTTGATTTCCTTGTTTTAAGATATATTTCAGATATCATTGGGGAGGAAAACCAGCAAGAGGATTATTTGAAATTTGAAAGAGAAATGTCTGAAAGAAGTGCTGAGGTTACATTAAAGCTATTAGAAAATATGGAATAATTCCGAAAGTCCGAAAGTTTCTTCGGACTTTTTATAACGTTTAAGTATTATTTTCGTGGTTTAAAAGATTTTGTTTAAAAAAATTCAAAAAAACATTGAAATTATAAACAATCGTAATATAATATTATCAATAAAAAGAAATCGGGGGGTATATTTATGAAAAAGAAATTTCTAGCCTTAGGTATGACTCTTCTTGCAGGACTAACCTTAGCTTCCTGTGGGGAGGATACAAAGGCTACAACAACTACAGCAACGGAAACTGTTGTACCTACAGAAACTACAACAGATAAGCCAACTGAAACATCTACTGCACCTGTAGAAACCTATACATATCATGATGCAGTTGATCCAACATATTCTACTAAGGGTAATTTAGCTTATTACACTAAGGATGGCGAGACTGGTACTTATTACGATGAGGATAAGAAGCCTGTTGAATTATCATCTTTACTAGTGGATTATCTTACAATGGAAGGAGAAATCATTTCTATTGATGAGAATGGTAATGCTGTAACAAGCATTTCAGCTAAAGACTTCCATGCAGCTTATGGTTATGAATATTTATTAACTACTAAATTTAATGGTGGTGAGGCTGAGGATATTCCATTTGTTAAATGGGTTGAGGAATTAGAATCTGGTAAGACTTGTATCACTGCTGATGAAAAAGTAGTATTTACTGGTTTAGATGTTAATTTTGCGGAGCAAGAAGGACTTACTGCTGGTGCGAAATTCACTTTAAAGTACAATGATTCTAAGCTTAATGTTTCAAAAATTGAAGCATTAAATTATCTTTATGAAATCGGACCTGTCGATGTTAATGGTAGAGAGCTTACTGTTGAATATGAGTCAGGTACTGAGGATCAAGAGCTAAAGTATGGTCAGGATGTATTAGATGCAATTGAGGCTGCAACAGCTACAAATGAAGAAATTGTTGAATTATATAACACATTCTGTGATCAGTATTATTATTTAGTAGATCAATATAAGAATGCAAAGATTTTATCTGATAGAGATAATACACCTGAATCTTATGATCTTGCTGATGAGCTTGAAGCATTAGTAAATGATTTTGATCTACTTGATGAGCAAATTGATCTTGCTGCATATAATTCTATTTATAAGGAATATTATTATTTACAATACGATAAGTATAAGAATACTGATGGAACATTAAATGAAGAAGCAGTAGATGCATATGTTGCAAGCTTAAATCCAGAGACAACTGCACAGCTAAATGAATATGATAAGGCTATGAGCCAAGCTTTAAGCTCTTATTATTCTAAAGAATCTACAGCTGCAGAGGCTCTATATTCCTTCTTCACCAACGCAAAGTCTTATGCTACTGTTGCAGGCTATGATGATTATTTAACTTATGCATATGAGAATCAATATGGTAGAGAATATAGTGTTGCTGATACGGATAAATTAGCAGATTATATTGCTACATATTTAATTCCAGCACAAATGGATGCACTTAGTGATTTCTTAACATATAAGGCTGTGGCAAAGGCTGATACGACATCTGATTTATATGATGAATATATGCATGGCTTATGGGGATTAATTGAAGCTGACTTCTATGGTAAGTACTTTGAGTATATTGCTGATTATGCTGAAAATGTAATCGGTGATGAAATGGGTGAAAACTTCAAGTATTATTTCACAAGTGGTAATTATTGGTATTCTGCAACAGAAAACGATAATGTAACTGGTTATGTTTGGAGCTTTGCTGATGGTACTCCACTTATGTTCTTAGGACCTTCTTGCCAAGAAGTTGGTACATTCATTCATGAATTTGGTCACTATAATGAGCATATTACTGCTCAAGATAGTGAATTCTATTCTATGGATTTAAATGAGGTTCATTCTCAGGCTAACGAAATGCTATTCTATAAGTATTTAACTACAACGGATGTATATTCTGAAGGTGCTACAAAGGCATTCTTAGCTTATCATACATATATGATGATTAGTGCTGTAATTGAAGGCTACTTAATCAATGAGCTTGAAAAGTGGACTTATACTCAGGATATGAGCTCATACGCTGATGCAAATGCATTCTATAGAGCATTAGTTGCAAAGTGGGAAGAAATTTGTGAAGCTGCTGGTATGGATGATTACGCAGAAGCTACAAGCTGGGTAAATGTTGTATTATTAAATTACCAGGGCTATTATATTAGCTATGCTACATCTGCAATTGCTGCACTTGAGGTATATGCTTATGCTTGTGAGGATTGGGATGCTGCAGTAACTGCATACAAGTTCTTATATTCTGCACATGATGCAACAGATACATTCACATCTGTACTTGAAAAGGCTGGCTTAAAGAGCATCTTCGATGAAGACGCATTTAAGATGATTGCTGATGCCATTGGTTATGATTACCAAGCAGCAGCTTCTTCAGAGGAATAAGATTTCATTTGAGGTTACGATTTGTAACCTCTTTTTTTTGGCTAAAAAAAAGAGGCCAAGCCTCTATTTTATATTTCTTTTTAGAATTTGCTCATATTTTGGTGCATATTCATGATAAGGATCATCTAATGTAATATCAATAGAATCCGTAATGAAATCTGTTGCAAAATTTAAGTTATCCTTTATATCCTTACCGTTTAATATTCCTGCAACAACTAAGGAAGAGAAGATATCACCTGTACCATGATAATTCTTTTCGATTTTTTCCTTCATGATGGTTGTCTTTGTTAAACCATCATAAGAAATTACACCTATAGAATCTAAATCATCCTGGGCGCTTGTTAAAATGATATTCTTAGCGCCTAGCTGATATAGGTCTTGAAGTAATTTGTTAATATAATCATCATCCTGAATTTCTTCATAGCTATTTCCAGTTAGGAAGCAGGCTTCTGTAATATTTGGAATAATATAATCGGCAACACTGACTAAATCCTTCATTCCAATGATGGTAAATTCATCAAATCCAGGATATAGCTTACCATGGTCTGCCATAGCAGGGTCTACAATGAATAAG
>JAFPSY010000040.1:0-2664 GCA_017413585.1 Acholeplasmatales bacterium | reverse complement strand
ATATAAAATAATAGACTCAAGAAAAAGAGAAAAAAAGGAATTCCTCACGTGAATTCCTATTTTTGAATTTAGCTATGATATGCATGAAGCATTTTTAAGAGTTCTTTATTCCTTTTTAGCTTTACAAGTGCCTTAGCTTCAATTTGTCTTACTCTTTCTCTAGTCACCTTAACACTACCTAAGGAGGCAATCTCTTCTAATGTTTTAGGAGTATTTCCATTAAGACCAAATCTATGAATAATCACAAGCTTTTCTCTTTCTGTTAATATTTGATCTAGACAATCATTAATATCCTTTTTAAGTGCTTTTTCTATAGAATATTCTAGTGGAGATTTTATATTGTTATCTGGTATAAAATCTCCTAAGGTTGAATCCTCCTCATTACCAACGATAGTATCCATAGATACTGTATCATTTTTATAAGAATCCAATTTTAATATTTTATCCTCACTAAAACCTGTTTGATTTGCTAATTCCTCTATAGTTGCTTCTATACCATTTTCCTTAAAATATAGGTTTCTAGCTTTTCTAAGCCTTCTTATTTCCTCCCCTATATGTACAGGAAGCCTGATGGTTCTTGCTTGATCGGATATCGCTCTTGAAATGGATTGCCTTATCCACCAGGTTGCGTAAGTAGAAAAGCGATACCCCTTGGTGTAATCATATTTCATAGCTGCATGCATTAAGCCCATGGAGCCCTCCTGGACTAAATCCATCAAATCTAAATTATCTAAATAATAATGCTTAGCAATAGATACAACTAATCTTAAATTACTAGATATCATCTTATCGATAGCTATATCCCTTTTACTTATTTTTTCTTCTAATTCCTTATAATATTCTAAGGAAATATTATCCTTGTTTGATTGATCAATTTCATCCTTTTCTTGCTTAGCACTATTACCTATAGCTATAGCCTTAGAAAGCTCGATTTCTGTTTCATAATCTAATAAAGGGATTCTACCTATTTCTATTAAATACATTTTTATAGAATCAGAGGCCCCTACCTTAGCCTCCTCTAAATCTATTAGCTTTTCCTCTTCGACTAAGGCAGGGTTAAATTCTTCTAAATTCATATTTCGATTCAATTCGATAATATCACTCTCCCATTACAGCAATCATATCCTTCTTTGTAAGTACGCCCTTTTTTGCAAGCATATCCGCAAGAATTAGGATTTCCTTTTTTCTTCTCTTTATAATCTTAGTAACTCTTCTTACTGCCTTATCCAAAATCCTTTCACTTAATTTCTCATTATGATACTTCTTAAATGGGGATGTTGGAATAGCGTGTGCATAATGACATAAAAGAGGATTTAATCCCTTATATCCTAAGGTATTCACTAAGGCTGCAGAGGTATGACGGGCCTTTTCTAAATCACTTTGTGCACCACTATCTAATCTCTTAAATAAGATTTTTTCGGCCAAATAGCCACCAATAGATACATCTAAATCAGCTAAAGCTCGATTTAAATCTCCTTTGTCTTCCTTTGTAGGTAGAACCTTCACTCTACCGCCTATGAGAGAATTCGTTTCGATAGATGCCTTATAGAAGCTAAAGTATCTGCTTCTTTCCATTACCACTACGGCGTGCCCTACCTCGTGTACGGCAGTTAAATAGCGGTCGGATTCGCTTGGCTCTTCGCTATCACCATAATATTCCATTTCTCTTTTATTAATTCTATCGATGATATCTTCGATTTCCTCAACTGTAGGATTATCTCCATATCTTAAGCGAACCTCATTTGCGATAGCCTTAATATTAACTGCATTTTCACCCTTAGTAATAAATGCTAAATAATCATAATCCTGGTTTACATTAATACCCGATTTAGCAAAATAATACTTAAGTAAGCTAACGCGCTCCTTCTCATTTGGATTTCCAATGCCAATTAAATAATCTAATCTTCCTCTTCTTAATAGAGGTGGATATAAATCCTCCATATTATTACAAGTTGCAATGACAAAGATATTCTTATTATCTCCACCAAGTCCATCAAGCTCCGTTAATAGATTTCTTGTTTCACCTCTAGAGATTAAATCAATCTCATCAATTAAGATAATGGCCATACCCTTTTGGCGTCTCGCAAAATTAAATTTCTCTGTGATTTCATCCTGCTCACTAGAGTGTGTACCATCAATCTTGATGATGGTTGCATCAGGGAAAAAGGAGGTGAATGCCTTTGCGAATAAGGATTTACCTGTACCCATTGGGCCGTGAAGCAAGAAGGAATGGGGTAGTGAGATCCCCTTAGCCTCTAAGGCTTCCTTATCATCCCACCAGGATTTTACTAATAATAATTCCTTTTTCACCATATCGTAGCCTGCAATATCAGAAAATGTTACAGGCTCTTGGTATGGTATATGCTCAAGTCTTTTAGAGGAGAAGGTATAGGATTCCTTAAATTTACCATTTTCTTCTTGAATGGTAAAATTATCAAATTCCTCCTTTATATAATATTTACTATTTATACCATCTAGTTTCATATCTCTTCCTGAGGATATTAGTACCATAGTAGGGTTTAAGGAATTAATAAAACCAAGTAGCTCATCCTTAATGTCTCTAAAATCATTCATATTATTAATAAAGATATGAATATCCTTCTTTTCACCAAAGGATGCAACAATATGATTTACTACTCCTTTAATTTCATCGAGCTTATTATT
>JAFPSY010000039.1:0-3889 GCA_017413585.1 Acholeplasmatales bacterium | reverse complement strand
AGCTATGTTTGGTAGTGATGCAAACTGGGGTAGAGTATTATGTGCTATAGGATATTCTAAGGCAGATGTGGATGTATTAAAGGTTGATGTGGAATTCTCAAGCTTTAAGGGTATTATACCTGTATGCAAGAATGGAAGTGGTATTCCATTCTCTGAAGAGCTTGCGAAGGAAATTTTATCTGAAGATGAAATCACAATTGAGATTAACTTAAATGATGGGGAAGGAGAGTCCCAAGCATTTGGATGCGATCTTACATATGATTATGTTAAGATTAATGGTGACTATAGAAGCTAATGGTAACTTTAGAAGAGCGTGCTAAGATTTTAAGTGAAGCATTACCTTATATCTTAAAATATAAGGATAAAATTATGGTAATCAAGTATGGTGGAAACGCCATGGTTGATGAGAATTTAAAAAGATTAGTAATGGAGGATGTTGTTATGCTATCCTCCTTAGGTATGAAGGTTGTTTTAGTCCATGGTGGTGGACCTGAAATTTCTTCTATGCTTAAGAAAATAAATAAGCAAAGTGAATTTGTAAATGGACTTAGAGTAACCGATGGTGAAACTATGGATATCGTTACTCAGGTACTTGCTGGAAAGCTAAATAAGAGCTTAGTAAATCAGCTTAATCTAGCTGGTGGTAAGGCAATAGGCTTATCTGGTGTTGATGCAGGTATGATTGAGGCATTACCTAAGGACCCTAAGCTTGGGTATGTAGGTACAATTACGGAAATAAATACAGATGTCATATTAGATTCACTAACTTTAGGCTATATTCCAGTAATCTCTACCATTGGCTTTGACCACAATGGTAATTTATATAATATTAATGCAGATACTGCAGCAGCAAGAATTGCTGGTGCCCTAGATGCAGAAAAATTTATCGCTATGACAGATATTAAGGGTGTGCTTAAGGATAAGAATGATCCAAATTCCTTAATGCAAACCATTAATGTTTCTGAAATTAAGCAGCTTGCAAAGCAAGGCATTATCGATGGTGGTATGCTACCTAAGGTTGCATGCTGCGAGGAAGCAATTCGTCGTGGTGTAAACAACGTAGTAATTATTGATGGACGTGTTCCACATTCCATTTTAATTGAAGTATTAACGGATGAGGGTGTAGGTACACAGTTTAAGTAGGAGGCTTCTTATGGAAGATATGAAGGAATTTGAAAAGGAATTAATGATAGAAGATAGCGAGAATATCTTAAATACATATAAAAGATTCCCTGTCGTATTAAAAGAAGGTAAGGGAGCAACCCTTAAGGATTATACAGGTAAGGAATATATTGATTTTTCCTCAGGAATTGGAACAAATTCCTTTGGTGCTTGTGATAAGGAATGGGTAGATGCAGTAGTACATCAAGCAAATACATTACAGCATTCCTCTAATCTATATTACACAGCTCCACAGGTAATGGTTGCTAAAATGCTTTGTGAGAAGACCAATATGAAAAAGGTATTCTTTGGTAATTCTGGTGCTGAGGCAAATGAATGTGCCATTAAGGCTGCAAGAAAATATTCCTATGATAAATATGGTTTAGGAAGAAGTGAAATCATAACCCTACAAAATTCCTTCCATGGAAGAACAATTGCCACATTATCTGCAACAGGACAGGATGTATTTCACCAATGGTTTTTCCCATTTGTAGGTGATTTTAAATATTGTCCTGCATCAGATATTGATGCATTAAAGGGTTTAATCAGTGAGAAAACATGCGCAATAATGATTGAAACTGTTCATGGTGAGGGTGGCGTTGTTGCATTAGATCCTAAATTTATAAAATATATTGATGAAGTATGTAAGGAGAAGGATATCCTATTTATTGTCGATGAGGTTCAAACCGGTAATGGTAGATGTGGATATTTATATTCCTATATGGAATATGGAGTTACACCAAATATTGTTACAACAGCTAAGGGCTTAGCTGGTGGCTTACCCTTTGCTGCAATACTATTTGATGAAAAAACACAAAATGTCTTATCCTATGGACAGCATGGTACAACCTTCGGTGGAAACCCAGTTTGTGCAAGTGCTGCAGTATCGGTATTAAAAAGAATTGATGATAAGTTATTGAATCACGTGCGTGAATGCCGTAAAATAATTGAAGATAGACTAAAGGATGTAGAAGAGGTTAAATCTATTTCTGGTAAGGGCCTTATGGTAGGTATTGAGCTTAAGGATGGCCTAAAGGCAGTAGATATTGCATCAAAATGTATGGAGGAAGGCTTAATTCCATTAACTGCAAAAACTAAGATTCGTCTACTTCCACCATTAAATATTACATTTGAAGAGCTAAATAAGGGACTTGATATCCTTATTCACGTTTTGAAGGAGGCTTAAATGAAGCATTTATTAACATTAGAACAATTATCAAAAGAGGAATTGCTTGATATTTTAAATCTTGCAGACCAATTAAAATTCCAAAAGAAGAATGGTATTCCTCACGAATTATTAAAGGGTAAAACCCTAGGTATGATTTTCCAAAAATCATCTACTCGTACGAGAGTTTCCTTTGAGGTTGGTATGCATGAGCTTGGTGGTCAGGCATTATTCCTATCCTCAAGAGATTTACAAATTGGGCGTGGTGAGCCAGTACAGGATACCGCAAGAGTATTATCTAGATATTTAGATGGTATAATGATTCGTACCTTTGACCAAAAGGAAGTAGAGGATTTAGCAAATTATGGCTCTATTCCTGTAATTAATGCTTTAACAGATTATTGCCATCCATGTCAGGTTTTAGCTGACCTAATGACAATTCGTGAATTTAAGGGTGCATATGAGGGCTTAAAATGCTGCTATATTGGTGATGGTAATAATATGGCAAACTCCATTATTGTTGGTGTATTACGCTTAGGTATGAAAATGAGTATTGCATGCCCTAAGAAATATGAACCAGATAGCCATATTCTAGAATTTGCAAAACAATTCCCTGGAATGTTTGAAATGACAGAGGATCCACTTGTTGCAGCTAAGGATGCCGATGTATTATTTACAGATGTATGGGCATCTATGGGTCAGGAATCAGAAAAGGCTGAAAGAGAAAAGATATTTAAGGGTATTTACCAAATTAATGATGCAGTTATGGCTGTTGCTAAGCCTGATTGTATGGTACAGCATTGTCTTCCTGCACATAGAGAAGAAGAAATCACAGATAAGGTTTTTGAAGCTCATGCAGATGAAATCTTCGAGGAAGCAGAAAATCGTCTTCATGCCCAAAAGGCAGTACTTGTTAAATTAATGGCTTAAGATTATCCTCTATCGAAAGATAGAGGTTTTCTTTTGCCTTAAACTTTGCTATAATACTTTCGTTGAAAAAGAAAGATAAATGGTTGAACCTATGGCAGTAATGTTATATGAAACAAAATTTTATGTTCATGCTGTAGATACGGATTTAAAGGATAAAATCCGTCCGGCATCTGTTTTATCCTATTTTCAGGATGCAGCAAGCGTCAACGCAGTAGAGCTTGGCGTTGGATATCACGACCTATTAGATTTAAATTTATATTGGGTAATTCTTTATGAGGAATTCGAAATATTAAAGGATATCGAATGGGGAGAGGTAGTAAGGACTAGAACATGGCCAAAATCTAGAACTAGACTAGAATTTGAAAGAGAATATGAGCTTAGAAATAATCAGGATGAATTACTCGTTAAGGGTATATCTACTTGGTGTGTAATAAGTACAGAAACAAGGAAGCTTGAGCGAGGGGATTCTGTCATTTTCAAGGGAGAATATTACGACTATACCAACTACCCTGAAAAGCTAAATAGAAAGATGAAGCTTCAAATTACAGAACCAGATATGACCTACGACTATAAGGTTTTATATACAGATTTAGATCATAATCTACATCTAAATAATGCGAAATATTTAGATGT
>JAFPSY010000038.1:0-3636 GCA_017413585.1 Acholeplasmatales bacterium | reverse complement strand
ACTCTTGCGATATTCATCTCATCTAGAATAGTAATATGCATATCAGGCTTGTAATTCGCCTTATACATTTCCTCCAGAAATGGAGTTTCATTAAATTTCTTTGTGAATTCATTATAATAACCAATTAAATCCGTTCTTTCCTTCCACATAGGCTGAACAGGAATGATGGCAGAATCATTCTCAATGAAGCGACCAAAGGCATAGGCTAGGGATGTTTTACCTGTACCAGACATACCCTGTAAAATCATAATATGACTTGTCGCAAGTCCTGCAATAAATCTTCTTATATCCTCTTTAGAATAATATAGTCCAAGCTCACTTGCAGCATAGCTTCTGAATGCTTCACATAATTCTTGGAAGCCTATTTTTTCATAAACAATAGGCTCTAAGCCTTCGTTTTCCTTATCAATTTCAAGTAGGGCATTAAATCTTGTTGCTTGATTTTCCTTTTTATCCTTATCGATAGGCTTTTTTGTATAGAAAAAGAATAATATAGCTAAGGCTAATAGGCCTAAGAATAATATTCCAAGTAAAATAATTAAAAACAATGGGTTTTGAAATAGGTTCATATTAAATCTCCCTTCCCTCTTTATATATACCAAGCTCATTTAGTCTTCTTTTGAATTCATTTACATCAATAAAATTCTTTACCATAGGGAATAATCTATATTCACATAAATATTTTAGAATATCCTCTTCTAAAACCTCTTGGTTATATAAGGTAACTAAATAATCATCTAAGGAATTACAATCCTTGTTTTCTAAAGTAAAATTCATAGAATTTAAGACTTCCTCTATCGTACTCATTTTACTCCATAGGTTATCGGATACAGTATCCATAACCTTATGCATATTCTTAAATGAATTCATAGATATTATCTTAAAGCCAACATTTTCTTTTTCACATCTTTTAAGTCTTGGATCCCAAATGACATATTTCTTATATAATCTTTTATCTAAGGTGTCTAAATCCCCTGTCATAACGATATAGATATTATCTGGCAATTTGATTTTATTAATATAAATATCGTTCACATATTCATTAACCATCATTTCAACATTCGATGATGGTAAGGAAATATATTTAATTAAATACTCTGGCATTGGGTGTCCCTTTTCATTATCCCAAAGTAAAAAGTGGATAACTAAAGGATTTGTAATTGCGCTATAGGCGCATTTTAAAATAGCTGAATCATTTTGGCTCTTCGCATAAAAAACATTACCACAAAAATATTTGGAAATACATTCCATATATTCCTTAGCATCATTTTTTGGAATATAAATAAGCCTTGAGGTTAAGGAGGATACAAAAAGCTTTAAATCCTTACCTCTTAGCTCCATTCCTTCATTCTTTAATGCCTTACCAATTTCTTCAGCCATATTTTTAAGAGCAACACTAGTTAGTGTTACCTTAGGCATTTGGACATAGAAGCCCTTTTTCTCTTCATTTTTCTTGATATCGTATTTTAAAATGACAGGCTCAATATCTGCTTCCTTGCCTTCAGCAACAAATACAGGCTCTGGTCCATCATCCTTTTTAAAGCTTGAAACTACTACGGGTTCATCCTTAGATTGCATTATATCCCTCCCGGTATTTTGTTATTTATTCCATAAATAACGCCCAAATTAAATCATTTTATTATATCACGCTTTTATATACAAGGAAATAATTTTAACAACGATTGTTATTCTTTTTTAAATAAAATTTTTTAAATGTGATGTATATCTTACATTTTATTCTTCACCTTGTTTCTTTTCTAAAATATTAGAAAAATAGGGTATAAGAAAAAGGCCTTCAAAATGAAGACCTTGTATTCTTATTCCTTATTATCGGATTCCATACCCTTAGAATCATTTCTTTGATCCTTGATGAATTCTGTTGCTTCCTTCTCTAGATCCTCTGAAACATCCATGTGGATAGGCTCATACTGCTGTACAACAATCTGATCATAGGAAATATCAATACCAGCATTGTGGAAGGCAATATAATACTCTCTCATTAAATCACGCTGAACCTGATATCTATCCTCTTCTAGACATTTTGCAATAATCGTTACGGCGATATTTGATGCTCCAAAATCAGAAACGCCCTTGTAGAATGGTCCTTCTACAATTCCAGGTACCTTTGCTCTAAATGCTTCAAAATTGTCCTTTAAAATCTTTTCAATATGCTGTACAGGTACATCATATGGGAATAGACAATCGACAACGGCTAAGGATAATTCTCTAGACATATTGACTACATTCGAAATATCCGAATTGTTAATAATCTTAATATTTCCTGCATAATCTAATAGCTTTGTTGCACGAATACCAATTTCAATGACAGTACCTCTAAAATCATCAATCGTTACAATTTCACCTACATTGTATTCATTTTCAAAAATAATGAACATACCTGCAACAATATCGGCAATAAGGCTTTGGCAGCCTAAGCCTATAACTAGGGTTAAAATACCTACTGAGGCAAAGATTGCGGTTGCGTTCACACCTAAAGCCTGAAGCACAAAGATAATAATTGCGATGGCACATGCATATTTAACTAACCCATCAAGTAAGGTTAATACTGTTTTCGCTCTATCGGATTTTTTCATACGATATTGGAAAATCATACGAATGAGCTTACATACTGCATAGATAACGACAATATAAATAATACTTTGAATCAAAGTAGGAAGATGAGTCATGAATTCCTTACCTATTTTTTCCGTATCTATTACGTTATCTTTAACCCAAACGGATATACTAGCTCCTGGGTTTGTCATTTCAATAACGATAAATACAGTAGCTGTTGCTAAAACTATACCCAAGATGATGAGCTCTACAATCGTAAAGCCCTTTTTCTTCTTTTTATTCTTATTCTTCATTTTCTTTTCCTCCTACTTAAGAAATATAATAAGTTTTTGTACTATATCCAATTTCACTATTACCCTCATCTAAAGTAATAGAACCTACAAAGGTATCACGGCTTGATGGACTTTCTTCCGTTACAACAACCGTAATCCTACCATTAGATGAGGTAACGTTCGCTGTATAGCCATTTAGATCATATTCTCCATCTTCAAGTGAAATAGTATGATCCGTATCCATAAAGCGAATATTGATATCCTGATTCTTATCTACATAAGCCTCATCAAGGATATAAGAAACATAATATTGGTTGGTATTATAATCCCTTGAAATGTAGCCTTCTAGTACAGCCGTATTCGCTGGCTTAGATAGATTATATGCATAATAATCATAATAAATTCTTAAATCATCCTTTAATTCGTAAACAATAATGGATACCTTATAGGCCTTATCATCAATACCTGTAAAGGTATATTCTGAATCTGTTATAAGATCCGATGTATATAAGGCTTCACCTGTAGTACCTATAGAATCTATAGAATTTAAGGTAATCTTATATGCATAATTTGGATATTCATCTATCTTAAAGCCTGAGTTGATGCTTAAATTGATCTTATCACCCTCAAGTCTTTCTATAGTATATTCTTGATTCTCACTATCAAAGAATTGACTATTATAACTATAAGGATTCTCATAAGCCTTATCAAAGGATATACTATAATCCTTACTCTTACCTTGGTAAGAAATACTAAATTCTAATTCCATAGATGTTGTATATTCTCTATT
>JAFPSY010000037.1:0-5427 GCA_017413585.1 Acholeplasmatales bacterium | reverse complement strand
TAAAAATCCAAACATATTCCTTTTCTACCTTAGCAGGTAAAACACCTATAGATACTTCCTTTGTGTTATTATCCTCTAGGATATATAAGGATACCACACCTGATACATCTTTTGCAATAATATATAAGGAATCTTTTTCTAAGGTGGCCTCTTCCTTTACAAGGAATTCATTATTTATAGAATCGTATTCTACCTTATAATATTTTAAATTGCTATCAAAGCTATAGCTTTTTTCTTCGATAACTTCTGTTGTTGGAGTAATTGGTGTAGTTGTAGTTTCAACTGGTTTATCCGTCTTTTTATCTCCAAAGGAAATAACACCTACTCTCCACAATACAATAAATATAATCGCTGCAATAGCTAATAATACAACTAAGGTTATAAATAATTTAGGGCTTTTTTTAGCAAGCTTCTTCGCTTGTTTAATTGCCTTTTTTGTTTGTCTTTTCTTTGCCATATAATCATCTCCGTTTTACATTATCATTCTATCATAAATATTGATATTTAGCGAAAGAAAAAAGGGAAAAATCCCTTTTTGTCCTTAAGGTAACCAAATACCCTTTGATGCTAAAACAACTCTTAAAACTAAATAAACTAAATAGGCTATATATAATCCTAGGAATAAAAATCCCATCCACTTTTTTAGCTTTCCTGTAAAGGATAAACCGAATAGTAATAAGGTTATTGTCATCATAAATACTAAATCAAAGATAATCGTACTATCTGCAACGATTGGATTAATCGTTGCTGAAATACCTAATACAAATAAAATATTAAATAGGTTTGAACCGATGACATTACCAAGGGCCATATCCACCTGGCCTTTTTTCGCTGCAATTACAGAGGTTACAAGCTCAGGTAGTGATGTACCTACCGCTACAATCGTAAGTCCTACAATCTTTTCAGCTAAATCGGATTCAATACCGATTGCAGTTGCACCCATTACAGCTAGGTTTTTAGAGCCTACCACAACAAGCTCTCCACCTAAGGCAATTCCAAGTGCACCTAAAACTAAGAATAGGATTGCCTTCCATACAGGCATATCCTTGATTTCTTCATCCTCTTCGTCACTTGGATGTCTTTTGCTATCTAAGATTAGATAAATTAAATAGGCTACCATTAATACGATAAAGATAATACCTTCCCATCGCATAATTGTATAATCGCCTACGATAGAGGAAATACCAAAGAAAATACCAAATAAAACAAATAATAAGGATGCACCAATTAGGAATGGGTAATCTCTTTTCATTACAGCCTTCTTAACAATGATAGGTGTAAAGATAATAGATAATCCTAATACTAATAAAATATTACATATATTGGACCCTACAACATTACCCATCGCAATATTCGCTTGAATTGTTGTGCCTGTACTTATTGAATCCACTAATGCTGAAATTGAATCGGATGCCGATACCGCAAGCTCAGGACATGAGGTTCCCATCGCTACTATTGTAAGACCTATAACCAAAGGAGAAACATGAGCCTTTTTCGCAATAGATGCTGCACTATCTACAAAAATGTCACAGCATTTTACTAAGAAAAATACTCCAACAATCAAGAAAATGATAAAGAATAAAATACTCCAATTTCCAATGGTCCAGCTAGATATCCAAGAATCTACTAAATCTAAAAACATTTATATACCCCCTTTTTAGAAACAAAAAGACCGCAGTACCACCATAAGGTACTGCAGTCTCAAAATTTAATATAATACCGGGCCCTACGCCGCGATTGTCGGTATTACAACCTGTTTACCAGGCTTTCTACTCCCTGCGAGTAATAATATTTATTTTGAAGAATACTCTGATGATATTTTAACAAAATCTTTTCCTAAAATAAAGTCCTCAATTGCATTTGCTGCAATTTCTGCTGCAGAATTCATTGTAGAAAGCTCACTAGAGTCGAATTTTTTTAATACCCAATCGATAACAGGAATAACATCCGAGCGATCAATTCCTATTTTTATTCTCTTATATTCCTCTGTATGAATGTGCATTTGAATGTTCTTGTGTCCATTATGGCCACCTGCACTTCCCTTAGCACGAAGTCTAATTCTTCCAAGACGCGAATCTAAGTCATCGGATACAACTAATATATCCTCAACTGGAATTTTATAGAAATTCATAACTAAGCTTACTGCCTCACCAGACAAATTCATATAAGTCATTGGCTTAAGTAATATTGCCTTATTTCCACCTAAATTGACCTGGGCAAGCATCCCCTTCATTTTAGGCTCAAGGCTAAAGGTTATATCGTGCTTCTTTGCGAAAGCATCTACTGCCATAAATCCTGCATTGTGACGAGTATTCTCATACTCCTTGCCAGGATTTCCAAGTCCAATTATAAGCTTCATATTTTTATAATAATTCTCTCTTACTCTTATCGTATGTATAAGTAAATAAACCAGATAATGGTTCATCAGATAAGATTCTTAAGATACCATGGCCAAGTAGCTGACCAACACTTAATACAGTAATCTTATCAATTTTCTTCTCTTCAGGTAATTTGATTGTATTTGTAATAATCATTTCCTCTAATACAGAATTCTTAATTCTTTCAATTGCAGGACCAGATAATACACCATGAGTACAAGCTGCATATACTGCTGTAGCACCAGCATCCTTTAATGCCTTTGCACCTACAGTAAGTGTACCTGCAGTATCTACCATATCATCAACTAAGATACAAGTTTTACCCTTAACATCACCAATGATGTTCATAACCTCCATCTTGTTTGGTTCTGGTCTTCTCTTATCAATGATAGCCATAGGAGCCTCTAAAATCTTAGCGAACTCTCTAGCTCTTGTTGCTCCACCATGGTCTGGGGATACAACAACAACATTTTCTAAATGCTTATCCATTAAATAATTTACTAAAATAGGTAATCCCATAAAGTTATCTACAGGAATATCGAAGAAGCCCTGCTCTTGAGCTGCATGAATATCCATTGTAATAACTCTATCTGTACCTGCAACCTGAAGTAAGTCTGCAACAAGCTTAGCACTAATTGGCTGACGGCTTCTTGCCTTACGGTCCTGACGGCTATAGCCATAATAAGGAATTACAAGGTTGATTGTCTTTGCGGAAGCTCTTTTAAGTGCATCACACATAATTAATAATTCCATTAAATGGTCATTAACTGGTGCACTTGTAGGCTGAATTACAAATACATGGTGTCCACGTACTGTTTCATTAATTTGTACGTTGATCTCACCATCTGCGAAATGTAATACCTCGCAATCAGAAAGTGGAATACCAATAGAATCACAGATTTCCTGTGCTAATTCTGGATTTGAAGATAATGTGAAAACTTTTACTTTTTTTCCCAATAAGATTGACATGAGAAATTTCCCTCCTAAATAGTTTTAAACCATTATAGATTATAGCATATTCAAAAAATAATTCTAGTTTAGAACCCTTGAAAGTGGTTTCTTACATAAGAAATAGCCGAATTTCTTCGGCTATTATGCTTAATTATTGTTTTCAATTAGGAATAATGCAGTTTTTCTTCTTAAAATATCTGCCTTAACATCCTCTAATCTTTCATCCTTGAACTTTTTAAATTCCTCATCTGGAATCTGATAATAATTCTGATACATAGAAAGCTCACGCTCTACTTCCTCATCGCTTGCAGTAATATTTTCATTTTCTGCTACATATTGAAGTAATTGATCTCCCTGTGCCTGTGCCATAGCTTGATCTGCAAGCTGGTTACGGAAATCCTCAACGCTCATTTGCTGCATAGCTAAATAGGAATCCATATTTAAGCCATATTGTGCAACCTGGTTTTCATAGTAAGCATAGATTTCATCTACAGACTTCTTCATAACCTCATCCGATACTTCAATTTCAGAATTATCCACAATATTCTTAATTAATCTACCTAAATATTCATTATCTAGGTCATTCTTCTTTTTCGCATTCATTTGGCGAGCAAGCTCATTCTTTAATTGTTCTAAGGATTCAAGACCAAAGCCTTTAGCAAATTCATCATTTAATTCTGGAGTAACCTTTTCCTTTACCTCATGAATATGACATTTGAAAACTACAGCCTTACCAGCTAAATTTTCAGCATGGTATTGTTCTGGGAAGGTTACATGTACATCGACATCGTCTCCCTTAGAATAGCCTACTAATTGCTCCTCAAAACCAGGAATAAAGGATCCAGAGCCTAAGCCTAAATCATATTTTTCAGCTGTACCACCCTCAAATGGTACATCATCTAATAATCCCTTATAATCAATATTTACTGTATCACCTAAAGCACTCTTACCTTCCTTTTCCTTATAGGTAATCTTGCTCTTAAGTAAATTATTTAATTCCTGATTCATTTCTTCTTCAGTTGCAGGAGTAAATTCCTTCTTACCAACATTTAAATTCTTATAATTGCTAACGTTCATTTTTATATTCTCACTTTCATAAACTAAAACCATTATAATGGATTATCTTAAAAATTGAAAGATAATTATTTTATAAAGTTCTTATTGATGCAATTGGTGCTTTTTTACTTGCAATAAATACTGGAATAAATGTACCAATTGCTGCAATTACTATACTACCTAAAATAATAATAGCCGCATTAAGAATACCAAAGTTTAATAAACGAATGCCTAATCCTTCAGCTAAATTCATGTTAATAAGCATACAAGCTACAATAGAAAATACAATAGATAATATAAAGCATATCACTGCAATAATTCCGCTTTCCGAGAAGAATATTTTAAATAAATCAGAGCCTCTTGTACCTATCGCTCTTAATATACCTATATCCTTTATTTTAGATGAAATAGAGGATGAAATGAAATTAAATAGCATTAAGGATGCAAATACTGCAAATACAATTCCAATAATTAGGAATACCTTTTGCATAGTATTAATAATATCTACAATCATAGAAACCTTTAAATAAATCATATTGGTCATTTGATAATTATAGGTATCCCTATTTTGTAACAATTGTCTAATCTGACCCTCAGAGTAATTCGTTCTTGTAATTACATATTCATATTTTGCATCCAAGCTATCCTTATAATTTGAAATAGTATACTCTACTCTTGTTTCTTCTTCAAGGAATGCCTTTTCCTTAATAAATTGAATAGACATGACATTGCTGTAATCCTCCACATATCCTAACACCTTAAGCTTATAGCTATTTGTTAAAGTTTTAAAATAATATACAAAATCACCTAAATAATCTATTCTATATTCCTGATCCTCTATAGATTCAATTGTAAAGTCGCTATATATATCATATTTACTTCTTTCTAGGTATTTCTTACCTATATTGAATAAATTATTAAATGCTTCATCACCTATTTCATTTCCATTTACATAATCTTGGGAAATAGAATAATAATTGATTGCCTTATCGGAATCCAAAATAGATGCATAAGCATCTGCAATTCTTTCCTTAACCTCAAG
>JAFPSY010000036.1:0-5300 GCA_017413585.1 Acholeplasmatales bacterium | reverse complement strand
TATAATATTGGTCGCGCTCCATCTGACGACCCACTTCCGATGTCTTGTCAATCTTTGACCACACACTGAGCATGAGTCGGATATCCATCTTATGAAGGCTGTCTGTAAGAGCCTTCGGGTCATCTAATGCAGCCTTAATTTGCATTTCATCATCCACGCTTGCTTCAATAAATGCACCTTTAATAGTAACACCTAAAAAATGATTCAGTACAGGTATATATAAAATACAATTTCTATAATCTTCTAATTCAGCTTCATTTAAATCTTTTAATTCCTTTTCATTAAAAAGAATCTCTCCCTGATAATTTAAATCCATTGTAGATAAAAACTTTAGAATGGCATAAATTGAATTAGATGAAACAGAATTTAATTGACTCTTACCCTTTGTAATTGCAACTACACCTGTAGCTGGCAATTCAAAATCAAGAGGATTTATAATTCCCTCTACTTTCAAATTTTTTACTTTAAACATAAGACTTCTCTCCTCTCACAAAAAGAATTATATATTTATATGTACAAATGTCAATAAAAAAAGAACTCTGTTATTATTAAAAAATAACAAAGAGTTCTATAAATTCTATATATTATGCCTTAGTATAACGAATGTTTTCCGCAACTAAATGTACATTTAAATCAGAATCTGCAAGCTCTTCTTTTGTCTTACCAATACCAGATAATAATACTGCACCCTGGTATACAGTTACAAATTGATTGAAATTAACACCTACAGTTAATCTTGCTGCATAATCCACAACGACCTCACCCTTTTGATCTGCATCAAAGAAATTAAAGCCAAAGAAGCCATCCATTTGTGTGCAGAAAGGACAAACCTTTAGCATGATGGTAATATCGTTAGATTTTGCAAAATCCAAGATTTCATCTCTAGATGCATGAATGAAATCGTATAATGTTTGAACATCATCATTATATGGTAGGAAATAGAATCTTACATCATCATTTTCTAATTCCTTGTATGGTGCATCACTCTTGATTTCATCGCGTTCCTTCTTTACTGCATCAATTTTATCCTGGAAGGATGAAAAGCTTGATTTATATTTTTCATAATCGGATAAGAACTTATCCATATGATAGGTATTGGCTGCACCTAAGATGGTATAGCCTCGAGCCTCTAAAAGCTTTTTAAAGCCTTCATAGTATTCCTTATCTAGAGTTGCCTCAAGAACAACCTTTGGAGTTGATGCTAGAGGTGGAATCTCTAGATATTCATTATATCTATCGATTACAGATGTATAGGATCTTCTTAAGCCCTTTCTATTATATAATTTTAAATTCCTTTCAAAAATAGGAATATTAATTTCTACTGCTGTCATAAATAAAACCTCTTTCTAAACACTATATTAATTATATCAATTTTTCATAATTTGACAAGAATTTAAAGCTTGTAATCTAACCCTTCCTTATAAAGAATTAGGGAAGCTGCAAATTTGCCACTTACAGCCGCAACTCCAGTGCCTCCAGGGAGCATTAGCCATTGGTTCGATAATACGATATTATCGATACCAGAAATTAGGGCACTTCTAGTCACTTGGGGTACCGTAGGTGATAGCGCATAGGTCATGAAGGAGCCCTTATAGCTATTGTTATATCTTTCATAGGTAAGTGGAGTTAATACATCAATTAATTCAAAATCATCACATTTATAATATTTTATTAATTCCTTCATAAAGAATTCTCCAACCTTATTCTTAAAAGATCTATATTCATCCTTACTAAAGGATTTAATTTTTTCATAATCCTCCTCATAGGTTGTAAGATAAACCTGAATGGTTTTATAGCCATTGGTGATTAATGTATCATCATAGCCATATTGTCTTATGGATAAAGCATCTCCCTTTATTCCCATAATATCATATGGATCTATTTTTTTTATTGGGGCTATATCATAGCCTTCAAAATCCATTTTGGTACGATAGGATGCAATGACATAGCTATAGGTTGGATATTTCTTCTTATCTATATCATATTCATGAAATGGAGTAATTTCATATTTATTCTTTAATAAATGATTTTCTAAATAATGTAGGTCGCAGGCTGGAACTACATAATCAAAGGAATGGAATTCTTGTGTTTCTAAGGTTATGCCTATAGCTCGAGAGCCCTCTATATGAATTTCATCTACTGGGCTATTATAATATATCTTACCACCTAAGGATAAATATTTATTTAATATTCCATCCCTCATAGACATACTACAGCCTCTTGGTATGGATGCATTTTTATGTGTGAAATTCGATAGGGTTTGAATGAAATAAAAGGCACTAAAATGGGAATTGACTAAGCAATTCTTTAAGGCATATTGTATAACCTTACTATGAAACCTATTTGCAACCTCACCTATAGATAATTTTAAATAATGGCGCATTTTACGCATGATATTCATATCCATTTTGATACTTTTAGGATCGATGAATTCATATGGAATATCACTTGGTATTTCCATAATTCCCATTTGCTTTACGGCATCTATAAATATTTTACATTCCTCATCATCATTATCTGAATATTTATAGAATTCCTCCTCTAATTTATGGATATCCATATAGAAATGAAATACATTACCTAGATATTCTACAGTACAAAAGGATTCAGGATGAATCATAGTATCTTTATCCTCTATAGCACCAAGGTCCTTCCAAATTTGATTTAGCTTTGTGCCATCCTTTGATCCTTGCATCCAGTGCATGCAGCCATCAATAATCGAATTTTTTCTTTTCCAAATGGTTAAGAATCCACCAGCATAGGCATTCTTTTCATATATAGATACATCAAAGCCCTTTTTTAAAAGATATATTCCACAGGATAAGCCAGAGATCCCTGCTCCTATAATGCCAACCTTTTTCATAGGCCCTCCTTTCAAAAAAGACCACATTATTCTGTGGTCTTAATATAATCCTCTAATTCGTATACATAACGAATTTTATTTTTCGCATGAGATTTTACATAATCTGGTGCGGATTCCATCGCGAAGCTATGAGGGAATTCATCTAGCATTGGAATATCATTGCCAGAATCACCAACAACAACGACCTCATCATCCTTAATATTACATTTTTCAAATAATTCTCTTAAGGATTTCGCTTTGTTTGTACCCTTAGCTACAATTTCCACTGCAGTACCAGATTCAAAGAATTCATAATAATCGCCTAAAATCGTACGCATTCTTTCGGCAAATTCCTTTGCCTTTTGCATACCCTTTTTATTGTTTTCAGAAAAACCAAATAATGGCATGACCTTATATACCTTAGAATTTGGATCCTCAAGCATTTTATTTATTCTTTTTCTTCCGAATCTTGAAAATTCATAATATGCACCCTGCATCTTAAGACCTAAGAGTGCAAATGCAGTAAATATTTTAGGGAAATGAATTAAATCGATAAGCATTCCCTTAAAATTACCCATAAGTACAACAGATACAATATTTTTATCCTTATCAAATTCTTCAAATAAATGAGGAATCTCCTTTTTATCTACTACGCTTTCCTTAATCAAATTACCGTCATGAATGACTATAGAACCACTACATCCTATCATAGAAAGCTTTCTTTTCGCTTTAATTCTTTTTTCAATCTTTTCTGCAATACTACGATTTCTGCCTGTAACTAAGACAATCTCTTTATCACTATTTAAAAGATTCTTTAAGAATTTTCTATTTTTACTTTTTAAAAGACGAATTCTTCTTTTGGGATAGAAAAGAGTACCATCTAAATCTGTAGCAACAGCACGAATCATACTATCACGCTCCATATAATTATTATATAAAAAAGATGGATAAAAATCCATCCTATTTCTATATTTTTTGAAACTCTAAAAATAAATTTTTAGCGAGCTTAGAATCCATTTTTAAATCTAGGAAATAGCAATCTGCATAATATGCCTGATAGAATAGCATAGCCTCTCCATTTAAGGTCTTTAAGCCATTTATTCTTGCAAGACGCAAGAATTCAGATTCCTTTGGCTCATAGATTAAATCTACTGCAGCTTCTGCACCCTTAAAGAATTCCTCACCAATAGGAGATTTCCCTACAGTTTTATGCATTCCAACTCCCGTGCAGTTAATAATACAATCATAATGGTCTAGCTTTAATTCAGATAATGGAGTAAAGCCTTTAAATTCCTCGTAAACTGCCTTTAAGCCCTCTTGGTTTAAATCAAAGGCATAAACCTTTGCCTCTTCCTCCATGAGCTTTTTAATTACGCTTCTTCCAACTCCACCGCTACCTAAGACTAAAACCTTTTTACCTTTGACATCGATTCCACCATTTGATAGCATAAGCATAAAGCCCATACCATCGGTGTTGTAGCCACTTTTCTTCTTGCAGCAAATCGTATTTACTGCCCCAAAGGTTTTCGCATCATCTAAAATATGATCTAGGTATTTCATACAATCTAGCTTGTATGGAATAGTTACATTTAGGGTATCATATTCCTCTAATATTTCATTGAATTTTGAATCAAAATCCTCTATATCAATCGATATCTTATCATATGTGCATTCTACATTTAATTTATTTAGGATAAATGTATGCATCATTGGACTTAAGGATTTCGATACATCCTTTCCCACTACTGCCATTTTTAATTTCATAAGCTCACCTCAAGACTTAAATTATTCATATTATAATATTATCTATTTAATTTTTAAATAGGAATATTTACTTTAAATGTAAAAATGCTAAAATGAATTTGTATAAAGGAGAACAAGAATATGGAAAAAAAGTGGTGGCATGATAAATTTGTTTATCAGATTTATCCAAAAAGCTTTAAGGATGATAATAATGATGGAATTGGAGATATAAAGGGTATTATATCCAAATTAGATTATTTACATGATTTAGGTGTAGATATTTTATGGTTAACTCCATTTTTTACATCTCCTATGGTAGATAATGGCTATGATATAGCCGATTATTGTGATATCAATCCTCTATTTGGTACTATGGAGGATATGGAAATGCTAATATCCGAGGCCAAAAAAAGAGATATTTATATTATGATGGATATGGTTGCAAACCATTGCTCAAGCGAACATAGATGGTTTAAGGAGGCTATAAAATCTAAGGATAATCCATATCATGATTATTTCATTTTTAGAGACAAGCCAATGCACCCCGAGCATAAATCCTGCTTCGGTGGAGAGGCATGGGAATATGTAAAATCCTTAAATCAATATTATTTCCATGAATTTGCTAAGGAGCAGCCAGATTTAAATTTCGATAATCCAAAGATTATGGAAGAAATTGAAAATGCTATTAATTTCTGGATGAAAAAGGGTATTCGTG
>JAFPSY010000005.1:0-4141 GCA_017413585.1 Acholeplasmatales bacterium | reverse complement strand
TAAGAATCCAAGAAAATATAATGAAATTGGTGCTAGAGTACCTAAGGGTGTTATCCTAGTAGGCCCTCCAGGAACAGGTAAAACATTAATTGCCAAGGCAGTTGCAGGAGAGGCAGGAGTACCATTCTTCTCTATTTCTGGTTCTGATTTCGTTGAAATGTTCGTTGGTGTTGGTGCATCTAGAGTTCGTGATATGTTTAAAACAGCTAAGGAAAATGCACCATGTATTATCTTTATTGATGAAATTGATGCTGTTGGTAGACAGCGTGGTGCCGGCTTAGGTGGTGGACATGATGAGCGTGAGCAAACATTAAACCAGCTATTAGTTGAAATGGATGGCTTCAATGGTAATACAGGTATTATCATTATGGCTGCAACAAACCGTCCTGATGTACTAGACCCAGCGCTTTTAAGACCAGGTCGTTTTGACCGACAAATTACTATTTCTAATCCAGATGTTAGAGGTAGAGAGGCTATTTTAGCTGTTCATGCTAGAAATAAGCATCTATCTCCTGATGTAAGACTTGGAGATGTTGCACAAAGAACTCCAGGCTTCTCTGGTGCAGACTTAGAGAATCTATTAAATGAGGCTGCCCTACTTGCAGCAAGAGATAACCGTAAGGTCATTACTCCAAGAGATATTGATGAAGCAACCGACCGTGTAATGATGGGTCCTGCAAAGAAATCAAAGAAGTATACCGAAAAGGAAAGAAAGCTTGTTGCTTACCATGAGGCAGGTCATGCTGTTGTTGGTATTAAGCTTGAAAACGCAAGCCAGGTACAAAAGATTACGATCGTACCAAGAGGTCAGGCTGGTGGATATAACCTAATGATGCCAAAGGAAGAAACCTACTTCCATACAAAAACTCAGATGCTTGAAACCATTACAGGCTTCTTAGGTGGTAGAGTTGCAGAGGAATTAGTATTTAATGAGGTTTCAACAGGAGCATCGAATGACTTCCAAAATGCTACAAACCTTGCTAGAAGCATGGTTACTCAATATGGTATGAGTGATCTTGGTCCAGTTCAATATGAACAGCAGGGTGGTTCTGTATTCTTAGGTAGAGATTACCTAAAGGAAAAGAATTTCTCTGACCAGGTAGCACTTGAAATTGACCGTGAGCAAAGAAGAATCATTGAAGAATGCTATGAAAGAGCTAAGGAAGTTATTTCTTCTAATATGGAGTTATTAAAGAATATCGCTGAATATCTTCTTAAGGTTGAAACAATTAACAAGAGAGACATTGATGAAATTGTTGCAACAGGTCATTTAGCATGGTGTGATGAAAAATATGCACCAGGTGTTGATCCTAAGGAAGTAACTCAGGATGAGGAAGTAAAGGAAGAAGCTTCCAATCTTGAGGGTGAGGCAGAAGCTAAGGTAGATGATTCCATCGAAACAGAGGAAGTTAATATTGACGACCATTTAGTTGAAGCTCCAAAAGAAGATAACGACGGTGAATAAGCATGCGTCTAGATAAATATCTTAAGGTTTCTAGATTAATAAAAAGAAGAACTCTAGCAAAAGAGGTTGCTGAAGCAGAAAGAATTTTAGTAAATGATAAGCCTGCTAAGCCCTCCAAGGAATTAAAGGTTGGAGATTTAATCACTATTGAGTTTGGAAATAAGATTGTAACAGTAAGAGTTGTATCCTTAGAGCCAACAGTAAAAAAGAGTGAAGCCATAGACCTTTATGAGTTTGTAAGTGAACAAAAGAAGTAAAATCTGCAGTTTTTTGCAGATTTTTTTCTTTTTCGTGAAAAAAATTTTTTGATTTTGACTATTTATTTAGTGAAAGGAAAAAAGGTGATAACAAATGAAAACAAAATTAACCTTAAGTATTGCAATTATTTTTACTGTATTTATATCTATTCTTTTTATGCTACCGGTACAGGCAGGAATTGTTGAACATGGAGATTATAAGCCCATTTCTATGAAAAGCTCCTTTAACGCGATGAGAGGACTATTTTCTTCTGAGGAGGAAGCGTATGACCATATTTGCTATTATGTAGGAAATCATGTAGGTGATGGAGTTGTCTCTTATGAAATGCCAGGTAAGGTATTAGGTGTAGATCACACGATATGGGAATATCAAACCTATAAGGATGGAGTATTAATTAAAATCGAGGATTATTTTGATGATACCTTATTTTACTCTATTGATATCTTTGAGGATTTATCCTGTGAAATAATCAAGGATGAGGAAATCAATTTTCCTTATCTATTTCATGATGCATCAGCAAAATTTGAAAGAGGGGATAATGTTTATATTCTATTAGATGATGAGCAAATCGGAGATTATAATGCATTTACGGATATTTCATCTTATTCCTATTACTATCTTTATGGCATTACCTATACCTTTAATGAAGCATATATCGATAATGATTTACATGTCGTTATGGGATATCAAAATAAAAAGAGTATAGATGAGATTGTAGCTGATTTAGAGATTATAGATGTATCTACTACAGGCTATGAAATTATAGATAATACCTATGATTATCTAGAATCAGATATAGGAAGCTATACATTTACTATTGTTGCATACGATACGTCAAAAAATGTTACTCTTCAAAAGGTAATTGTAGATGTTGTAGATTTAGTAAAGCCTACTATAGTTCAAAAGAATACCATTAGAACAAGATATAATAATTCTTTAGATGAGGATGCAATTTTGGCTTGTTTTGACATTTCTGATGCATCGGATATAGAAATAGAGTTAGACATAGAAAATTACTTAAATAATCAAAATACTATAGGAGAATACGAATGTAGTATAACCGTTAAGGATCATTCAGAATATCAAAATGAAGCATCCTTAGATTTTAGCATTTATGTAATTGATGATGTACCTCCTCTACTCGCTTATGGAAGAATTATTAATACGGATTATCATACCTATTATACAAAAGAGGATATATTAAAATTATTTACAGCTATCGATGAATATGATGGAAATATAAAGGACTCCATTCAAATAGAGGATTTAGATGATTATGAGAATAATTATATGAATTTAGGTACATATCAATTTATGGTTTCTGTTCAAGATTCCTCATCGAATAAGGTATCTGTAAAATTTAATATATATGTTAGAGATTATACAGCTCCTATCATTAAGCTTGAGCAATATGTAATATTAACGGAAAAGGGTAAGCCAATAGCAAAGGAGCAAATTATAGAATTATTCCAAACCTTAGGATATTCTATTGATGGATCTATGATGAATAGTGAATGCTTCAGCCTAGATGCATTAGATGGAGAATACCCTTTAGAAATTGAATTAGAAACAGGAGATATTGAGCATGATATTATTTCTACAGAGCGAGATATGGATATTTCCTTTGATGAGCCCATTAAGGATGAAAATAATATCAATTTAGCATTAATATTATCCTTATCTATTGGAGGCTTCTTATTATTAAGTATTGGTACAATGGGAATCATCATTTATAAAAAGCGTCATTAAATTGAAAATATAATACAAATTATGTATAATATACGCATACTTTTATGAGGAATGGTGATATTCATGGTGGATAATATTTGTGCAATCGCAACCCCCTATGGTGTTGGTGCAATATCTATAATTCGTGCATCAGGTCCTGATGCAATTACATTGGTAAATAAAATATTTAAGGGTAAGGATTTAACTAAGGTAGAAAGCCATACCATTCATTATGGTCATATTATGGATAATGAGGAAGAGGTAGATGAGGTTTTAGCCTTAGTATATAAGGCACCAAAATCCTTTGATGGCGAAAACATGGTAGAAATATCTTGCCATGGTGGTATTTATGTTACCAACCAGGTATTATTAACCTTACTTAAGAATGGCTTTAGAATGGCAGAGCGAGGAGAATTCTCTAAAAGAGCATTCTTAAATCATAAAATGGATTTAACACAGGCTGAATCCATTATGGATATTATTTCTGCATCCAACAAAATAGCACTAAAATCCTCTAATGCTTCCCTAAGAAGCCAAACCTCTAATTTAATAAAATCCTTTAGAGAGGAAATCTTAGATATATTAGCTAAAATAGAAGTAAATATAGATTATCCTGAATATGAGGATGCCGTAGAGGTTACGCATGAATATTTAAAACCTATTGTAGTTAAATTAATTGAAAATATGGAT
>JAFPSY010000035.1:0-11113 GCA_017413585.1 Acholeplasmatales bacterium | reverse complement strand
ATGATATTCGTTCCATTCGATTGTTTTAGCCTCAATAAGCTTCTTTACTGTATGAGCACCCATTGCCTCTTGAATAAGCTTATCCTTCTTAAATGCAATCGTTGCTTCATTTAAATCTAGAGGTAAGGATTCAACGCCTAAGGCTCTTCTTCCTTCATCATCTAAATCGAATAGATTCTCATCTACTGGTGGTACCATAGGTACATTATCACTAATACCATCTAAGCCTGCAGCTAATATTGCAGCAATTGCTAAATATGGATTTGCAGAGCCATCTACACTTCTTACCTCAGTACGAGTCTTCATTCCTCTTGCTGCAGGAATACGAATCATTGTAGAACGATTCGAATTGGACCAAGAAATATAGCATGGTGCTTCATAGCCTGGAACTAATCTCTTATAAGAGTTAACAATTGGATTTGTAATTAAGCAGAATCCCTTAGCATGATGAATAATACCTGAAATCCACTTTTCAGCAACTAAGGATAATTGATTCTTTGTATTTGGATCAAAGAATGCATTCTTATCATCCATAGTTAATAAAGAACAATTTACATGCATACCAGAACCAGCAATACCCTCAACAGGCTTTGGCATGAATGTTGCATGAAGGCCATGACGTCTTGCAATATTTTTTACAACTAGCTTGAAGGTTTGTACCTGATCGCATACCTCAACTGCAGAATCAAACTTAAAGTTGATTTCATGCTGACCTGTTGCAACCTCATGGTGTGCAGCCTCAATAGTGAATCCAATCTTTTGTAATTCAAGTACGATATCTCTTCTGCAATCCTCTGCACTATCTACTGGTGCTAAATCGAAATATGAACCAGTATCGTTGAATTCAAGTGTAGGATTACCCTCACTGTTTAATTTAAATAAGAAGAATTCTGGCTCAACACCACAATTGAATGCCTTGAAGCCAAGCTTCTTCATTTTTTCAATATTTCTCTTTAGGATTCCTCTTGGGTCTCCCTCAAATGGAACATGTGTTCCATCCTCACATGGCTGATAAACATCACAAATAAATCTTGCAACCTTACCATAAGCTGTATTTTCCCAGCTTAATACTAAGAATGTATCTAAATCTGGATGTAGATACATATCTGCTTCATAAATACGAACGAATCCTTCAATGGAAGAACCATCAAACATTACCTGATTCTCAAGTGCATCCTCTAATCTTGTTACTGGGATTTCAACATTCTTTAATGCTCCCATCATGTCTGTAAACATCATACGAATATAGCGGATGTTTTCTTCCTTACAAATACGGCGAATATCAGCCTTTGTGTAGCTCATTTTTTATACCTTCCTTATTCCTTTTTACACATTTGCTATAATAAAAAATAAAAGTCGCGAAAATGAAAAATCATTTCATGCGACTTTGCAAATCAATTATTATAACCATAGCGCCTTTGCTATAATTCAATTCTATTCAAGATAGCGCCTATTGTCAATTAGAAATCACTATGTAAACGATTTATTCTATATTATCCTCTTGAATATACTTATTTGTAATACTTCTTTTTAAATATGCTTTTGCAAGAATACCAGAGAATATTCCTGTTCCAATAGATAATAATACAATAAATGGTAAATAATATAATACGGCACTAGTGCCTACGATAAAAATAGCAATAAGTATTTGTCCTATTCCATGTGCTACACTTCCAAGCATAGAAACTCCCCAAATAGAAAATACCTTAATTCTAGAAAATATAAGCATTACAATAAAGGATAGGATTCCACCAGATAAGCTCATGAAAAATGTAGGGGTCATAAGAGTTGCTCTTATCAATGCAACAACAAGAATTCTTAATATATCTACAATAAAAGCTTCATAAAATTTAAATTCATAAAGCATAATTAATATAATTACATTCGCAAGCCCAAGCTTTACACCAGGAATGAATATAGGTATAAAGGATTCTATATAGCCAAGGATCACTGCCATTGCCAAAAGCATTGCGATAATCATCCATCTTTTCAAGCTCTTATTCATTACTATCACCACCTATAATAACGATAGTAATTCTATTTGGTAAGCAGGTTATAACATCATGCTCCTTTGATTTTTCTCCTGTATGAACGCAAATTTGATTTGGACATCCAGATTCTATAACAGAAACCTTACCATAGTTTACTTCAATAATTACCTTAGATATATCTCCATCGACAGTAACCTTTTGATTCTTATATAAATCTAGAGTTAATATAATATCCTCTCCATGATAAACAACCGCTTTTTTTCCTTCCTTTTTAAAGCTAAAGAACCAAAAGGATAATAATATTCCTGCGATGAAAAGAATTCCAAAAAGGAGAATTAAATCATTCCTAAGCCTTTTATTCATAAAGCTTCACTCCTTCTGTTTGGAAAAGGATTTTATCCTTACTATACATTAATATATCTAAATTATTGATTTTAGCGAAATTTACTGCTTTATCAAAGCCCATATTAAAAAGGGCAGTGGAGTATGCATCCCCTTCTAATGCATTTTGATTAAAAACAAATATGGAATCATATTTATTCGATGGATAGCCATTAAAAGGATTTATTAGATGATGATATATATTACCATCTATATTCACATATTGATTTTGTGGGCTCGAACAAGATATTACCTTATCCTTATCCTTAATAATACCTATATATCCATTAAAATCATAAGGCTTTGATAAGCCAATCGTATATTCCTTACCCATCTTATTTCCAATGGCAATACTAGAATTACCTGCGTCTATATAGTAGGAGGATATTTGATTATCCTCTAAATATTTCTTAGCCACATCCGTAGCATATCCCTTAGCTATTCCACCTAAATCAATATTACCATCACCTACAATAGATATATGATTACCATCAATTCTTAACGAGGTATTTTTCATAATCTCTAATTCATCATTTATAGTAGTAGAATCTAATACTTTATTTTCCTTCATACAATCCTTCCACTTATGGGATAAGGATCCAATAAATGGATTAAAATAGCCTTCTGTCTTTTCATAGATACGTATAGATTCCTTTAATATATCTAGTAAGGTATTTGATACATATGCCTCTCTTTCATGATTTAAATCATATATAGAAATACTATCCTTACCTGATTTATAATCATTTGATACCAGATCTACTTCCTTATATATTTCTTTTATTTTATTGAAATGCTCTTTAAAATTATCATCATTATATATCGATACTGTAACCACAGTATCCATAGTATAAACGACACCTGTATTTTCTGTTTCACCACAGGAGCATAAAAAAAGGCATGAAGAAAATATAAGTCCTAATAACAATTTCTTCATACCTATCACCTCAGTCTTCCTTTAATCCTCTTCCTTATTTTTCTTTTTAAAAATCATAGGAAGAATTGGCTTTTGTAAAATATTATATTCTATAAATACGGTAGTTAATGCCATAAATACTGCAGCTATGCTTGCACCTAAAGCTAAGCCTGCAACACAATCGGTAAAATAATGTACACCAATAACAATTCTTGAAATTGGAACAATAAAGAAGATTAAGCTAAATACAGCCACTACAGGAATGGTAATCTTTTTATTCTTTTCTGTAATAAGGAATAAAAAGATTATAAATGGGCACATAAATCCAACGGATGTGGAATGTCCACTAGGGAAGCTTGTTGATTTTTCAACCATCCACCACATTTCGGCATCTGGTCTTGGCCTTTGATATACACCCTTAAATGCAGCATTTAGGAATACTTGAATAATCAAACCTAATAAGAAAATCATAAAACGATAATCAAGCTTTGTATATATAAGCATTACAACACATAAAACGGCAAGTACATATAAATCACCAGCTTCGGTGAATATTCTCCAAAACCAATAATTTAAGCCACCCTTTTCTCCTCTTGTATTATAGGCTAAATCTCTAGCCCAAACATCAACCCCAAGAGGATCTAGGTTATTCTTACGAACGAGAATACATAATGTAGTTAATACTGCTACAGCAGCAATAAATACAATTAAAGAAATAATTAATCTTTTTTTCATATAAAGCACCTTTAATTTTAATATTTCTTATTATAATAAATCGATACAGCAACATGAATTACAAAGAATGCAAGTGCAATACCACCAGCTAAAATAAAATAGCCTGGGTCAAGGAATGCAGTAAATACTAATACTACGCCAAGAACATAAATAAATATTTTATGTACTAATGCATTCGTATGTAAACGAATCATTTTATTTCTTTCATCATTCTTTTTAATTAAATAGTAATCTGCGTATTCGTCATCCTTTAATATTTTTACATATCGATAATTCTTATACGCTAAATATGCTTCAATTAATGCACAAATAATGTATGGTAGTGGTGACCAATAATAGAATATGGATTGATTTGTAAATTCAAATCTACCAACAGCCATGACAACTACAATAATAATTGGAAGTGTCATAGATGATAGCATGACACCTAATTTGATTTTTGTTATTTTACGCAAGTTTTCCATGCCTAATCATCCTCCCCCAAAAAGAATATTTCCTCTACAGGAACATTAAATACAGCTGCAATTTTTAACGCAAGCGGTAAGGATGCAATGTATTTACCTTGCTCAATAGAAATAATGGTTTGTCTTGTAACTCCAACCTTCTTTGCTAGCTCTTCTTGAGTGAGCTTTATAGACTTTCTAAACTTATGAACTTCATTGGTCATATAAACACCCCTCAAATGATAATCTCTTAAAGAAAATGTACATTTCCCTTTACATTATACTATTATACACAATTTAATAGAAAAAATGAAATAAAATTATTTCTTGATTAAATTAGTGATATAATAAGAGGGCTGATATAAAGGAGGCCCTATGAGACTTACAAAACAAGAGGTATTAAATATACTATTTCGACTATTTATAGTCCTATTTACCAACACATTATTATCCATAGCTACCGTGTGGTTCCTAGAGCCTGCAGCATTATATGCTGGTGGAGCTGCAGGTATTGCACAGCTATTGTTTCGAATTATCAATCGCTTAGGTGCAAATATGAGTGGAAACCTATTAGGTTGGTTCATTTTACTAGTAAATGTTCCAATTACCCTAATTGGATTTAAATTTGTTTCCAAAAGATTTGCGATTTATTCTGTAATTGCCGTTGGCGTACAATCCTTAGTTGTACTGGTCATTCCAGAAAGTCCATTTGCGTATTTAGCAGATCCCATCGAAACGATAAATCAAGCTGGTAATACAGTTTCTCAAACGAATTATGGTGGAATATTAACCTTAGCTATTTTCGGTGGATTACTTGCGGGTATGGCATCAGGATTAGCTTTAAGATTTGGTGTATCTACAGGTGGTGTAGATGTACTTGCTCAAGCCATATCCATCAATAAGGGAATTTCCATTGGAAACTTTACTATGGTATTAAATATTACCATTGCTATCTTTGGTGGTGGAGTTCTTCAGGGTTCGTGGGTAATTGTATTATTCACCATTGTAAGAATGATTATTAATAGCTTAGTCATTGATAAGATTCATACTTCCTATTCCTATACTGGATTACATATCTTCTCAAGCCATGGAGAAGCCATTGCACAATCCTTAATGAATACCTTAAATCGTGGTTGTACTCTAATTGATGTTGAGGGTGCACATTCGGGCAAGGATTTTAAGGAGGTTTATTGTGTCGTTTCAAATTATGAAATCCATAGAGCATTAAAGGAAATTAAAAAGCATGATGAAAAAGCCTTTATCACAATGGCTCCAGTAAATAAAATCAATGGTAAATTCGTAAGAAAATCAATCGTTTAATAAAACTCCACTACTTCGGTAGTGGATTTTTTATTTTACTTATCTTATAATGATACTAATATACTTAAAGGAGGGATATTATGAAGCTTGTATTTATAATAGGAGATTCCGCAGTAGGTAAGATGACTGTAGGACAAGAATTAATGAAAATAACAGATTTAAGATTATTTCATAACCATATGATGATTGAACCTGTCTTAGAAATCTTTGGCACATTCAATGGAAATACAATTCTTGAACTTAGAGAAGTTATATTTAAAAACTTTGCCAAAACAGATAATTATGGAATGATTTTTACGGTTATGATGGCATTTGATATGAAATCGGATTGGGATTACTTAGAACATATTAAAGAGATATTTGCACCATATAATACAGAATTTTACTATGTGGAATTAATAGCACCTCAAGACATTCGTTTAAAAAGAAACGAAACAGAAAATAGACTTAACCATAAAGCATCCAAAAGAGATATAGAAATTTCTAATCAAAGATTAATCAACGATGATAAGAATCATAGGTGTGTAAGCAACCCAGGTGAAATCACATTTAATAATTACTTACGTATAGATAATACTAATTTAGAAGCAAAAGATGTTGCAAAAATGATTAAAGAATATTTTAAGCTATAAGAAAAAGGCCATTTTAAATGGCCATTTTTTCATCTTATAATTTAATCTCTTCTTCACTAGAAAGCTTTCTCTTTTGATCTTCATTGATTAGCTCAGAAATAACTAAATCAAGCTTACCATCGATAATTGCATCAAGACGATTGATCGTAAAGCCAATTCTATGGTCGGTTACACGGTTTTGAGGATAATTATAGGTACGAATCTTTTCGCTTCTTTCACCATGTCCAATTAAGGATTGTCTTGTAGCACCTGTCTTTTCTGCTTCCTCTTCAAGCATACGCTCATAAATTCTAGTTCTTAGAATTTCCATAGCAGTAGCCTTATTCTCATGCTGAGAACGATAAATCTGACATGCGACAAAATCTCCTGTTGGAATATATGTAACTCTTACTGCAGAATAGGTTGTATTAACACCCTGTCCACCAGGACCTGAGGAACAGAAGGTATCAATTCTTAAATCCTTTTCCTCTAATTGGAAATCAATTTCCTCTGCCTCTGGCATTACAAGTACAGTTGCAATAGAGGTTTGGATTCTACCATTTGCCTCAGTAACTGGAATTCTTTGTACTCTATGTCCACCAGATTCATATTTTAAGAAGGAATATACACTTTCTCCAGATACCTTAAACTGAATATTCGAATATCCTCCCTGGGCAGATTCCATTGCATCATATACTGTAATCTTCCACCCCTTGGATTCTGCATATTTTGTATACATACGGAATAAATCTCCGGCAAAGATGTTTGCCTCATCTCCGCCTACGGCACCACGAATTTCAACAACTACGTCCTTTTCATCATTAGGATCCTTAGGTAATAATAAAACCTTAATTTCCTCTTCAATTTGAGCTAAACGATTTTGAGCCTCTTCTAGCTCCATTGTTGCCATTTCAACAATTTCAGGATCTGATTCCTTCTTCATTTCCTTTAAATCAGGAATAGATGCCTCAAGCTTTTGTTGTTCATGAAATAATGTAACAACCTTTTCTAGTGATTTTTGTTCCTTAGATAAGGCTGTTAGCTTTTTAACATCTGCAGCTGTTTCAGGCTGCATTAGGAGGTCATTGATTTCGTTATATCTAGCCTCCATCATCTTTAATCTATCTAACATATTATTCTTTAACTTCTTTCTTCTCTTTAAATCTTTGATATTCACCCTGGAACATAAAAGGAAGACCTTCATTTGTTGAACCAGAACGGTTCTTAGCAACAATTAAATCCGCTTCTCCCTTTCTTTCAGAATGGGAATCATAATAATCTGGACGATATAAGAACATTACAATATCCGCATCCTGCTCGATAGAACCAGAATCTCTTAAGTCCGCCATAATAGGTCTTTTATCTCCTTCTCTTTTCTCAACATCACGTGATAACTGAGATAATGCTAATACAGGACATTCAAGCTCTCTTGCCATAAGCTTTAAGCTTCTTGTTATCTTAGTAACCTTTTCCTGTTGTGATTTACCATCACCTTCAATTAGCTGTAAATAATCGATGACAACAAAATCAAGACCACCATTGGCTTTTAATTTTCTACATTTCGCACGAATGGACGCAATCGTAGAATCGGAAGAATCATCAAAATATAGATTCATACGAGATAATTTTGCAATACTCGTATTAAAACGAATCCATTGATCCTTTGGGATATGTCCATTCTTAATTTGTGATAATTTAATCGAGGCATCACAAGAAATCATACGCTCAACAAGCTGTTCAGCACTCATTTCTAGGTTGAATATAGCAACAGTACCATTTCCCTCTTTGTTGCTGACGGCAACATTGACAGCTAAATTCATTGCCATCGCAGACTTACCCATGGCAGGTCTTGCAGCAAGAATGATTAATTGGCCACTTTGGAAGCCCTGTGTAATTTTATTTACACATGGGAAGCCTGTATCAAGACCAATGACATCCTCATTTCTATTCGCATTGGCTGCCGTTTGCTTAGATACATTATCTGTAACCTCTTTGATGGTTTTGAAATCTTCAACTCTTCTTCTTTTCGATAAATCGAAAACTGTCTTTTCTACATCATCAATATAATCAAAGGCGGATACCTTAGCATCATAGCCCTTTTGCGCTAATGTATTTAACGCATTAATTGTATTTCTTCTTAAGGATGCATTTTCAATTAAATCAATATAGGATTCAATATTTGCAGTGGAATAGCTATAATCTGCAATACTTGCAATATAATCTACACCACCTGCCTGATCTAATACACTTTTAAGTGTCAAATCAGCAATAACCGTTGTCGCATCAATAGCACGACCTTGCTTATTGATGTCGAGCATAGTTTTATAAATCAAACGATTTTTTGTTTCATAAAAATCGTCTGGAGTTAATACATCTGCTACCTGATAAATAACCTCAGGATCTAGGAAAATACATCCGATAATCGCAATTTCGGATTCAATTTCCGCAGGCACCTTTAGGTTTTGATTGCTCATACCGAACGCCCTCCTTCGCTACTTTTTCTCTTCTACATTGATATCAAATTGTGCAACAACATCAGCTGCAAGCTTTACTGTTGCCGTATAAATACCAACGGAATTGATATCTGCAGGTAATTCTACCTTACGCTTATCAAGGTGCATACCTGTTTGTGCTTCGAACTCATCACAAACCATCTTTTCTGTAATGTGGCCGAAATTCTTTCCACCAGCACCAATCTTTAATTGTACTGTAATTTGCTTTCCTTGAATTTCTTCTTTAAACTTGAGTAATAGGTTATGCTGGTTCTCAGCCATAACTCTTTCTCTTTCCTTATCCTCTTCAAGCTTCTTGATGTTTTCAGGTGTTGCTGCAACAGCCATATTGTTCTGAATAAGGTAATTACCATATCCGTTTGCGACTTCCTTAGTTTCGCCCTTCTTACCTTTACCCTTAACATCCTTTGTTAAAATAACCTTCATCTTCTCGGAACCTCCCTCAATAAATTCAAGCTTTAATGTATTAATAAGCTCATTCTTTAATTCTTCAATGGTACAATCCTTTCTTTGTAGTGCGGCACTATTAAAGTGTCCACCACCACCCATACCTTCCATAATTAGCTGTACATTGACAGAATCACCTAAGCTTCTTGCAGAAATACCGCATGTATTCGCATCAATTCTACCAATGGTAAAGGATGCATCTACACCTGCAATGGTTAGCTGACGGTCTGAAATCTTAGCTAGGGTTGTACGGTCTGGAATCTGTTGATTCTCCTCAAGTGTAACAAGGGAGAACCTGTCACCATATATCTCTGCTTTTGCGATAGCAGATGAAATTAATCTTTCACTTGTAATAGATTCTTGTAATAGCTTACGTACGAAAATCATCTCTGCACCAAAGCTCTTTAATGTTGCAGAAACTTCAAATGTACGAGTACCACTTCTTTGTGTAAAGTTGTTTGTATCAACAATGACACCAGCAAGCATAATGGATGCCTCAAGTGGTGTTGGCTTAATATTTGGATTATAGAATGAGAACATTTCGGTTACTAATTCTACTGCACTAGATGCACTCGTTAATCTATAATCGGATAGGAATCCAGTAAAACCAATACCAGCACTATCAATGTGGTGGTCAATAATAGAGAATCTAGATGCCTTCTCTAATAAGGATGGGAACATTACAAGTCTTGGAGCCTGTGTATCTGTAATAATTAATAAAGTCGTAGGCTTAATTAATTCTAATGCCTGCTCCTCTGTAATAAAGTTTTCTAGTAATGCAGGATCCTTTTCAATAAATTTATAAATCTTCTTAACTGTAACATCGGCTTTATTTACATCAAAGGCCATCTTACAATCAAGCCCTGATGTTTTAACCATACGGAAAGCACCAATCATAGAACCAATCGCATCACAGTCTGCGAAATTATGACACATTAAGACAACATTTGTAGAGCCCTGTACGTGATCCTTTAATGCTAAGGTTTGCTGACGTACCTCTACTAGGTCATTCTTCTCTGTTGCATTCGATTTTGCACCGAAGAAGGAAACTGCTTCATTTTCAATATTGATACAGCCCTGACCTCCACCACGCTTTTCAGCAAGCTCAAATTGTGCTTGAGCAATACTACCAAGCTCGTCATAATTAATATCATGACAGGCAACACCAATTGTAATAGATGTCTTTAGTCTATATTTTTGAGTGATTTCCTCAAACTTATCAAAGATATCAAAATTGTCCTTTTTCATTCTTAAAACGGCCTCTTTATCAACGATAAAGGACATTCTATCTCCACTTAAGGTTTGTAAATATCCATGATATCTTGCAATCCAATCCGAAATTGCACCTAAAATAGAACCACGAATGGTAGCCTTCTCTTGCATATCAAACTTTTTAATAGATTCTTCAAAGTTATCAAGCTCAATAATACCAATCGTAAGCTTTCTTTCGTTATATCTTTTCTTTATTTCTTCTCTTTCTGTTACATCAAAGAAATATAAAATATTAAATTCAGTGTTGTGGATAACCTCATAGGATTTATCACCGAATTTCATATTAATTAAGGTTTGATTACGAATGACATCGCTCATAAAATCCTTTGAAATAGAATCAATAGATGTATCAATTAGCTTACTATTAAAGATTTCCTTAGAGTGCTCATTCGCCCAAATGATATTGTATTGAGAATCATATAATACAATACCAATAGGTAGCTTATTGAAGGCCTCATCACCAGCCTTAGATGCATGGTAGGAT
>JAFPSY010000034.1:0-8753 GCA_017413585.1 Acholeplasmatales bacterium | reverse complement strand
GTTGTTCAGGATGCAGTTGCGGATTATTTAGAGGAATTAATTGATTATGGTGTTGATGGATTTAGATTTGATGCAGCTAAGCATATTGAAACCCAGTGGGATTCTATTTCCTCAACCTTCTGGCCTACCGTTATGGAAAGAGCTTATGCAAAGGGCGCTTCTTGCCAAAGAGAAATTTATGCATATGGTGAAATCCTAAATCGACCAGGAATTGGTAGAAGCTTATCTTGGTATACCAATAATGGTGTAGCTATTACCGATTCAGGTATGGGCCATAATATCGTTGAAAATGGCGGTGTTGGTCATGGCTCCTTCAATGGTGCTGATGGTAATAATTATGAGGATTATAAGAAGAACATGGTAACATGGGCTGAATCTCATGATAATTATATGGGTACACAGGATACCCATAATAAGAGCGAAGCTATTATTAATAAGGCTTATGCAATATTATCCTCAAGACGTGATTTTGCAACACTTTATTGTGCAAGATTCGAGGATTATGAAAAATCTATTTTAGGCGATGTTGCCTGCTTAAATGGTTGGTCCTATCCTGAGGTTGGGGCAGTAAATAAATTCCACAATTTCTTTGCGAAGGCAAATGCGGATGAAAATTGCTATCAGGATAATGGCTATACAGTTACAGAAAGATTTGTTGATTCTTATTCTTTAAATAATGGAGTAGTTTTAGTTGGAAATAGCGGTGACGCAAGCGTTGCTGCAGCTCATCTTGCAGATGGAGTATATGTAGATCAGGTAACTGGTAATACATTTACTGCAGAGAATGGTAAAATTTCAGGTTTGGTTGGTGAATCTGGTATTGCAGTAATTTATAATCAAAAGGAAAGTACTGCACCATCCATTCATGCAAGCATGGAATCTCAAACCATTTATACGGATACCTTAGATGTTACCTATACATTTAAAAATGCAGTTTCTGCAGTAGTAAAGGTTGGCTCTGATAATGTCAGTGCTACATCAGAATATGCTAAGGTTTCTTTATCTGGAATTGAAGAAGGACAAACCGTATCTATCGTCATTACGGTTTTAGGTAAGGATGGTTCTGAATTAGTAAATACATATTCTTATACAAGATATGCATCTATGGGCAAGGTTTTGGTATATTTCAATAATAGCCAAAACTGGGATAAGGTAAATATTTATGCATGGAATGATACAACAAAGAAAACCAATACAGGCTGGCCTGGTGTTCTAATTTCAGATACAATAAAGGATTATTCAGGAAATACATGCTATAAATATGAATTTGATGCAGATGAATATGACCATATTATATTTAATAATGGTTATGATCAAACTGTAGATATTAAGGTTAGTGGTTCTTATGAATACACCTTAGATGATATGGTTGATGGTAAATATAATGTATCAGAAGAGGTATTCTTAGAATATCAAGAGCCAGTAGATGATGAAGATATTATTACTGTTGATTTCCAAAACGATAAGGATTGGAATCAAGTATATGCTTATATGTGGAGAGGCGGCTACAATAATGGTTGGCCAGGAGTAGCACTTAAATCCTTAGGCTATGATACAGAGGGTCATATGGCATATTCTATCGAGGTTGATTTAGCCGAATTTGATCATATTATCTTCAATAATGGTAGTGGTGATAAGACACCTGATTTAGACTTAACAAGTGAAACAACAGGATATACCTATGATGGAAATCCATATGATTATGTAGAAGGTACTGGCATTATTGATCCTGTTGATCCTATAGATCCAGTAGAAGATAATACAATTTCTATTGTATTTAAGAATGATTATAATTGGGATAAGGTATATGCTTATGTTTGGAATAGTGTAACAGAGGAAACAACAGGTTCTTGGCCAGGAAATGAAATCTCATCTATTGGTAAGGATAAGGATGGCTATAATGCATATTCCGTGTCCTTTGATACATCAAAGTATGATCGAATCATTTTCACAAATGGTAATGGAGGTAATGGAAATCAAACTCCTGATTTAGAGGTTACAAAGGATACGATTGGATTTGATGTTAATGGTAATTCCTATAGCTTCGTTAAATATGTTGATCCTGATTCGACAGAAATTACAGTTTACTTTAAGAACACAGCTCATTGGGATGAGGTAATGGTATATTTGTGGCGTAATGGAACTGTGAACCCTAATTGGCCAGGAGAAAAAGCTACTTATGTTGGAGTAGATGGTGATTGTGATGTATATGCAGTTACAGTTGATTTGACTGAATTTGATAGAATCATTTTCAATAATAATAACAACGGTCACCAAACTCCAAATTTAGAGCTTACTACCACCACAACAGGATTTACCGCAAATGGATCATCCTATATCTATGCAGGATAGAAGCATAAGGCAAGATTAGTCTTGCCTTTTCTTTGTGTCCTAGTTATTATGATAATAGAAAAACTTTTTTAAAAAATTCTTAAAAAATTTATGAGTTCTTCGTTTATATTGGTGAAAGGAGAAAAAAGATGAATCTAGAAAAACTGGTTTTAGACTACAAAAACGGTAGTGAAGAAAGCTTTGATAAGATTTATAAGGAAACCTTACCGCTAGTGAAATCTGCGATATTGAATTACATTACCGATAGAGAAATCGTAATGGATTTAATTCAAGATACGTATTTAACCTTCGTAGAGAAAAAGGATTCCTATAATGCCAAATGCTTTACAGCCTGGATTTATACGATAGCTAAGAATAAGGCTTTAGATTATCTAAAAAAGAAAAAAGAAGTCTTATTAGAAACTTCAGATACAATCACAGATACTACCTTAAGTCCATGTCTATCTTATGTAATAAATAAGCTAGATATAGAAATGAGAGAAGTCTTTTTGTTAAAGGTCTTAGTTGGCTATTCATCGAAGAAGGTCTCCATTTCATTAAACATCGATGTGAACAAAGTAAATAAGCTTTATTATGAAGCAAAGAAATTTTTAAGAAAGGAATTAGAGGGCTATGAAATTAAAGGCATTTAATAAGCAATTAAAAAAGGAATTTAATGAGAATTATAATGAAAAAGCTTTGGTTGAAATAAAAGAAAAAAAGAAGAAAAGCATTTGGATAAGATTGATTCCTGCATATGCAATATTAGGTATACTTCTTATATTTGGTATAGTTTTAGGAATAGATCAGCTTGCGGTAAACGATTATAACAATAGATATTATCATTTGTCAGATGCATATCAAAACGCAAGCTATGTGGAATTAAATAAAATATCTGAAAAAGAATTTAAAGAATTAAAAGATTTTACACCTAGACAATCTATTTTAGATAAAATAAAAGGTATTAATTTTAATATCTTTAGCGCAGGAGCTTCAGCACCAGTGACTGAAGAGGTTAGTGCGCCAGACAAATCAATAATTCCATCAACAGACACAAGCTATGATACCAACAATCAAGAAAGAAATGTAATTGAGGCAGATATTGCCAAATTTGACGGAAAGTATTGTTATTATGTTTATGACTCAAGCCTTGTTATATACGATTTAGATGGGAACATGCTTGTAAAAGAGTATTTAGAGTTTGAAATTGGCGTTAGCTGGACCCTTTTTGGACTCAAGCTTCAAATATATAAGGATTTAATTATTGTATATAACGATACTGCTTTATACATTCTAAGATTTAACGAGGAGAATCATACTTTAAAAGAGGAAGCATTCATTTATCACTCTATCGAAACAAGAATATTTGAAAATCAGCTATTTGTAATTTCTTATCATTCAAGTAATGAGGAATTAGATTTTAATAATCTTTATTATGATGGACTTTCAAGTAGAAACAATATTTATTGCATAACAAAATATGATTTGGATACCTTAGAAATGAATGAAGTAGAAGTTTTAGGAAATTATAAAACGGTTTGTTATATGAGTGATGAATATATTTCACTTTCCAATTATGAATTCTATCAGCCTTTACAGAGCAATAAGACATTAACCTCTGTATTTACTTTAAATCTTGAGCCTGTTGGAGTATTCGTTGCTGAAGGTACTGTATTAAACCAATATTCTGTTGATATTTACAAGAATGAATTAAGAGTGGTATCAACTTCAATAAGAGAAACAGAAACCAATATTTTAACAATTTTTGATTTAAAGGAATTAAAGGTATTATCCGTATTAGATCAAGGTATAGGTCTTTATAGGGAAAGAGTAAAATCGGTAAGCTTTACAGATACAACCTGTTATGTTGTAACCTATCGTCAAACAGATCCATTATATGAAATAGATTTAACAGACCCTAAGAATCCAATAATTAAGGATGCAATTCATGTGGATGGCTATTCAAGCTATTTAAAGACCTTTAGTATTGCTGGAGTAGAATATGTCTTTGGCGCTGGTGTAATAAATAGAAATTGCAAGTATTCTATTTATAAAAACGATGATGAAAACACACAAATTGGTAAGGATTATTATGTTAGTGGAAAAGATGTAGTAGAAAATATATATGGAGTGGATTATATATATAATAATTCTGCAAGCTCATCATGTATAAATCCACACGCTATGTTCTTCTATGTCAAGGATGATATATTATATTTTGGTGCACCTGTAAATAGACAAGAATATACTCTATATAAGATAGATGTTAACGCTGAAGAGGTTATAAGTGTTTATAAGTCTTTCGATACAACAAGAGAAACGAGATTATTCTTATTTGAAGGTAATGTTTATCTACCACAGGAAGATAAGCTAATTAAAGAAGCTTTCTAAAATACAAAATTATGAAAAATGTACTTTTCTTCAAGAGAAAACTGTGTTATAATTCGATTTATCTAATATTTAAGGCCTAAATAATAAAATATTTTTGTGATTTTACGAAAATTTTTAGTAAATTATTAAAAAATATTTTCATTCATTACAATTTTGGGTTATAATATTAGTGAAGAAATACAGTTTCAAAAGGGGTGATTACATATGGGACTTTTTGATCGATTCAAAAAGAAAAAAGAAGTTCAAGAGGAAGAAGCACCACAGGTTGAAGAATATGTATATGTTGAAGGTTGCCAATCTTATGTAACAGACCAAGGATTCTTAGTTATAATTCCTGAGGTAAAACCACCATTTCAGGCTTTAATTATAGATAATGGTGAGCATAAGCAAATATTAGTTGAGAATATGAATAATCACAAAAATATTGATTTTGGTGATATTAAGACATCATATAATACAGTTGAGGATGGAGTTTACGCATTTAGCCTACTTCCAGAGGAGGCTAGAAGACAAAAGATGGAGTTTAATCGTCGTGTAACCGACCGAGAGCATCCACCTATTGCCGGTACCTATGATGTTTCAAATCAATTGAGGGGATAAGCTAGGTTTTCCTAGCTTTTTTCTTTTTATTTCATATTTTCTAAAAAATATGATACAATAAACTTGATTTCGTACGATGGGATGTGATGATATGCCTAAAAATGAGGTTGCCTTAAGGCAAAATGAGAAAGTAGAAAAGGAAGAGGGTAAGCTTACCCTAGAGGAATATCAAAAGAAGTATTCGAAGCCAGTGAATGAGAAGGTTGCAAAAACATTTTTATTTGTTTTTGCGGCAGCTATTGGTATTATTATCTTCTTTTGCTTATTCTTAATTGTATTAAGATTATTTGATTTGCATCAGATTGCAGGATATGTAGGTATTCCTGTTGCCGTATTAATCTTTATATTTGTTTATATTGTACCTTTAGTTAAGATTCATGAGGCTAAGCCTTTTATTACAAATGTAGATTCAAGAAATGCGAAGGAAGCAAAGAAATATAATAAAGCGCTAAGAGAATCTATTGCAGATAAAATGATTGATTTAAAGGCTAAGACTACAGGAGTTATTTGGTATAGTGAGGCAAATGTAGGAAAGCTTGCGATTGCACGTCAAACTCATGACGATAAGGGCTTAAAGGATGCCCTTACAGAGGTTTATGAAACAGATGTTAAGGCAGCTGCCAATAAGATGATTCGAGATCATGCAGTAAAGGTTGGTATTACAACCGCATTATCTCAAAATGAGAAGATTGATACATTATTTGTTATTACATACAATTTGAATTTAATTAAGGATTTAATTTATCTATATGGCTTCCGTCCATCGGACACTCAGCTTATGAAATGCTACCAGGCTGTAATTGCGGATGCTTTAGTTGCGTATGGTCTAGGCAATGCGACTGGTGCTATCGCAACTGGAGTTGTAAAGAAGATGGGGAATGTCGTAGATAAGGTTCCTGTTTTAGGCTCTATGGTTTCTACGGTAATTGATTCTGTTACACAAGGCTTAGTGAATGCCTCCCTAACCGTTTTAATTGGCTTCCAAACCAAAAAATATTTAATGAAGGAATATCATTTACAGGATATATTAGATACTGTTGTTCTTCCTACTGAAGAAGAGGAGGAAGAAGAGGCATCTATGTTAATGGATTCCATTAAGCAGGATATTACCTATACTGCAAAGAAGGGTAAGCCTCAAACCGCTTAAGAACAGGATTTTTATCCTGTTTCTTTTTAAAAGGAGCGTGGTTTTATGGATAGTGAATTTAATCTTGCCTTTTTGAAGGTTAAAGATATTTTATATGATCTTGCAGGGCAAAATGATTTATTATTCTTAGATTTAGAATATGATGAATGGAATTCAATGCTTAAGAAAAGAAGTAAAAAAATAAGAGAAATCTTTAATTCCTATATGGATACCATTGCATTCATTAATAGAGAATTAGATAAGGATGATCCAATTCTTTATGATATTGCATATAAAAACATTGGAAAATTCAAGGACGAGGAAATTCATGATTCTGGCTTTACTATTCCGATTATGGAAAGGCTTATTTCCTATTATGAAAAGGAGGGTAATCGTCATAGATTATTATTCCTATATTTGAATTATGGCTACGAATGTATGGAATATTATCTAAGAATGGGTAATTTTAGCTATAAGGAAAAGGTTAGAAATTCCTTTTTGAAGGTTTTAAAATTAAAGGATCATTATAAAGAATTAACTAAGAAGGAAAAGGCTAGATTCTTTATTGCATATTACAATTTGACAGGTGCACTACCAGATGTAGTTAAAGAATATCAAAAGGATGTTGTTTATTATTATCAGGATTTATTAGATTTTTGTTTTAAGGATTCTATTAAAATACATATAGAAGAAAATGAAGAGGCTCAAGATGAAATCTATTATGTTGTTGAAGCCTTCTTATATGGCTTTGCTAGATATTTAGATAAGAATGCCCTATATCGTAGCGAATATTTTCATCTAGTGGAAAGAACTCTAAATTTATTTAAGGATTTAGATAAAGATACCTTGCGTATTGGGCATATCATTTTAGATTATTATTATAAGAAATATGATATTGATGTATTATTCTTGAAATTAGAGGAAATGAATAATGAATATTTAAATATGAATTTAGTCTTTGATGGAACGGAGGATTCTATATTAGAATTCTGTAATTGGATGGATATTAATTCATCCCTAAAGGAGATTATTCCATATTTAAATATGGATAAAAAAGAAAAAAAGGCTTATGTAAAGATGGTTACTGAGCCTATATTAAAATATATATCCTTGATGAATTATAAGGATTATACATCCTATATTGATGATATTTCATCGGATTTATTTAATAGTATGCTGCCTTATATGGATGGTATAGATGAAAAGCTAGATTTAATTCAAAGATTAATTATAAGAAGACAGCCTATTACCTATATTCATTCTCTTATGGTAAAAAGAATTAGTGAGGAAATCACTATGAAAATATTGAAGGATAAGCCAAGCCTATTAAAACCTTTAGAGGATGTAGGTATAAGGGGCGCTGATATATTAGATTATATTGGCTGTGCTGCAATGCTTCATGATTTAGGGAAGTGCCTAACCGTTGGTGTAATTAATTGCCAGGGTAGAAGGCTTACAGAGGATGAATTTGAATGTATAAAGCTACACCCAAAAAGAGCTTTAGTGTTCTTGAAGGATGATTCTGATTTTAATCCATATATCGATATTATGATTGGACATCATAAGTTTTATGATGGAAGTGGCGGATATCCTATAGATTTTGATAATACAAAATCAAAATATAGGATTGCTATAGATATTATATCTATTGCAGATTCTATCGATGCTGCAACCGATATTTTGGGAAGAAATTATACGATGGGTAAGGATTTTAATACATTACTTATGGAATTAAAGGAATCTATGGGTAAAAGATATAATCCAGATATTGTATCCTTAATCTTAGAGGATGAAAAATTAAAGGATAGACTTACCTATTTAGTTACAGAAGGTAGAGAAAAGGTATATTTTATGGCATATAAGGAAATTAAGGAAAGCTAGGTGTTAATATGTGGCCATTTAAGAAAAAGGTAAAAAAGGAAATTAATTCAAAATATAAAAAGGAGGAATTCGTAAGATTTATGTTCCATGGTGAAATGACCTATGGATACATTTGGGAAATCAAGGAGAACGAGGATGGCTCCATTCTTTACGATATTCAGGTGGGTGCGCAGTGTCCTTGGGTTGCAGAAAATATCCCAGAGGAGATTGTAAAGCCTCATAAAATCCATCAATATACTACCTTTGATGATGATGAAAACTAGGAGTGTTTAACACTCCTTTTTCATTTTTTCGATTTTATAATACGATATATAAATTGTAATTTTTCTCTATTTCCTATAAAATGGAATATGTAGCATATTAATGGAGAATTATATTATGAGTATTAGTGATGCGATAAACGAATATAAAAAGAATATAATTG